>NZ_JBGCCT010000018.1 GCF_041260665.1 Catenulispora sp. GP43
GATGAACGGGTCCAGGTACTCGCTGCGGATCCCGGCGAATGCCCGGTGCACGGGGAAGCCCTCACCCTCGAAGCCGGACGGCGCGGTCGCCACGGTATGGACCGGCCGGGGCAGCGCGTCCGGGGCGACAGCGGCGATGCGGGGCAGCGCCAGCGGGTTCTCTACGGTCACAGCAGGCACGGCAGCCTCCAGGGGTCGGATCGGGGCCGAGTCACGGTCACCTGGCTCCAACGGTAGTTGAAACTTCAATATTCCGTCCACACGGGTGCCAGGTGCCGAGTGCTGACAGTGCCTACCCTGCCAGGAACACACCGATCCGCCACTGGGCACGGAGCAGCAGCGCATGTACCCGAAGAAATCAGTCGGCGCGCGCGCCGGGGGCGAAGCCGCGCCTTCTCAGCCGAACAGATGGCGGGTGGCGCCGAACGGATCGCCCTTGGCGTAGGCGAACACCTTCACCGGCGCCACCCGGAACACCAGCGCCTCACCGCCGCCGGCCTGCGGGTTGTGGAACCGGCCCTCGGCGACGCTGTACTGCCAGCGCCCGTCCCACCGTGACGTGTACGCCTCGGCGACCGCCTTCAGGACCGTCTCGTCGCCGACCTGCACCGCCTGGCCCTCGACGACCACGTCCAGTCCGCCGTCCCAGCCGTTGCAGCCGGTGGTGAGCACCACGTGCTCGTTGCCGCCGAGGTTGGCGAACTTCTGCTCGTGCGCGCCGGTGCAGAACCACAGCGCGTCGTCGAACCAGACCGCGACGACCGGCGTCACATGCGGCCGGCCGTCGGCCCGCACGGTGGTGAGCCAGAACAGCTCGGAGCCTTCCACCGCCTGCCGGGTGATGGCCCAGTCGGTGGCCGTGGCCTGCGGGGCACTGAACCGCGAAACGAGGGTGGTGACCGGCTCGGCCATGGGAGCGGCTCCTGTCGAAGGCGTGGGGTCCGAAACGAACCAGAATCCTCGGACATCGTAAGACATCGAATGCCCACCACACCCGCGAAGCGGGCACCACGACACGGCACGGCACCTTCTGGACACTTTCGCCTGCTACGGTGCCGAACCACAGATGGACTTCAGTGAAACCGGAGGGGAATCCATGGTGAACAAGGCCGACGTGGCCGCCGAGGTGGCCGCCCGACTGAACGGCGCCGACGCCGACGCCCGCCAGTACGTCGACGCAGTGTTCGACGTCATCATGAGCCACGTCGCCGCCGGCGACCGCGTGCAGATCCTCGGCTTCGGCACCTTCGACACCGTGGCGCGCGCCGCGAGGATCGGACGCAACCCGCGCACCGGCGCGGCGATCCAGGTACCGGCCGGTGTCGCGCCGCGGTTCCACGCCGGGCAGACGTTCCGGTCCCAGGTGAGCGACGGCACGCCGAGCCCGGTGGCCGAGTCGGCCGAGCCGGCCGCGCAGGATGCGGTGAAGCCGGCGAAGGTGAAGAAGGACAAGGCTGCGGAGAAGAAGGCTGCCAAGGCCGCCGCTGAAAAGCCGGTCGAGGAAGTGGCGCAGAAGCCGGTCAAGGCCGCGAAGAAGAAGATTTCGAAGGCGGCGGCCAAGGAAATGGCGGCCCCGGCGAAGGAGAAGCCTGCCAAGCAGGCCAAGGCTGCGAAGCCGGCCGAGTCGGCCAAGGCATCGAAGGCATCGAAAGCGGCGAAGCCAGCGAAGACAGCCGAGCCGGCCAAGGTAGCCAAGTCAGCGAAGGTTGCGAAGGTTGCGAAGACCGCCAAGGCTGCGAAGAAGTCGGCGAAGACAGCCAAGGCCGGCAAGAAGTAGCACCGAGCCCCTGCCTGATGAGGCGCGCGCCGCACAACCAGGCCGGCAGCGCGGACTCCCCCGGCCGTCAGCCAACCACCTGCCACGCCGGCAGCAGCGACTCCAGATAACTTGCCGCCGCCCCGGCTCCCCCGGCTGCCCGGAACGAATCGGCGACCCGCCGGGCCGCGGCCGCGAAGCGCGCCTCGTCGAGGACCTGATCCAGCGCGGCGCCGACCTGTGCCGCGCCGGCGCGTGCGAACCGGATCCTCACCCCGGCTCCGGCGTTCGCGACCTGCTGTGCGACCACCGGCTGGTCGTCGCGGATCGGCGCCAGGACCAGCGGTACTCCGTGATACAGCGCCTCGCACACGGTGTTCTGTCCGGCGTGGCAGATCGCGGCGGCGGCGCGCGCCAGCACGTCCAGCTGCGGCACGTGCGCTATGGCGAGCACGTTGTCCGGTGGTGTGGTCAGGGCCTCGGCGGGGTCGGCGATGATGCCGAACAGGTGGGGTCGGGCGCCGATCGCTTCGGCGCAGGCGGTGAGGAATGCGCCGCCGGCGTCGGCGTTCGCGGTTCCGACGCCGGCGAAGATCAGGCGGCGGTCGGTGGGCAGGCGGTGCCAGGGGAACGCCGGGTCGGTGGGGCGGGTGGTGATCGACGGGCCGACGTAGCGGAGCCTGTCGTGCAGTGCTTCGACGTCGCCGGACAGTGTGGCGGTGCTGTATGCCAGCACCAGCTGTGGTGAGAAGCGCAGGTCGCCGTAGGTGTTCTGGTACCGCTGGTGGTCGGCGGTGGTGGCCAGTCCGTTGCGGATCTCCAGGTCGAGCAGCAGTTCCCTGACCCAGGCGTCGACTTTCGGCATGGCCGCCAGCGGGTTGGCCAACTCCGCGGCGGTGGTGGCCGAGGTGGCCCAGGTGATGCCGGCCCGCATGGCCACGACGGCGCCGGCGACGGCCTGCTGGTCGACGAGCATGACGTCGGGTTCGAACGCCTCCACCGCCGCCGACACGCCGGGGATCATCGCTTCGGCCAGCGGGATGAGGAACGTCTCCCACAGGAACTTCAACGCCGCCGGTCCTCGCAGGTCGGCGGGGCGCTGCACCGGGGCGCCGTTGCGGCCGGGCAGTGCGCAGGCAACCACGGTGGCATCGGGTCCTGCCAGGCCGGTGATGGTCTCGGGGTGTCCGGCCCAGGCGACGTGGTGGCCGCGGGCGGCCAGTGCGCGGGCGACGCCGACGGCCGGGTTGATGTGGCCGACCAGCGGGGGTACGACGATGAGGAACCGCCCCGGCCGCCCGGCCCCCGCTGCGGCGAGCCCGGCCATTCGCGCTGCCGCCCCGGCCGGGTCCTCGCCGGCTGCCGCTGTGCCGACTGTCTCCGTGCCGACTGTCTCTGCGCCGCTCACAGCGATCCCTGTTCGCCGAGCCGCTGCTCCTTGAGCCACCCCAGAATCAGGTCCAGCACCCGATCCGGTGCCTCCACCAGCACCGAATGCTCCAGCCCCGGCAGCACCACCGCCTCGTAGCGCGGCATCAGCGCCCGCAGATACCCCACCTGGTCCGCCAGGTCGCTTTTCGACCCGTACAGCGCCAGCGTGGGGCAGGCGATGGCGGCGATGTCGGCCGGGGCCAGCACCGCTCCCTGGGGCAGGTCCTTCTCCAAGGTGCTGGCCGCCAGCAGCCGTGCGGCGCGTTTGGCGCGGCGGGCCAGGTCGCGGCCGTAGCGTGCGGTGATCCAGGCGGTGGCTTCGAACGTGCCCAGCCGGGTGGCTGCCTTGTGCAGGTTGCCGGCCATCTTGACCGACCAGGCCGGGGTCGCCGGTTCGGATTCGATGGCGGTGATGCCGGTGACGCGGTGCGGGTGGCGGGCGGCCAGGCCGTAGGCGACGGTGCCGCCGAAGGAGTTCCCGAGCAGGCACGCCTGCCGGATACCCAGGGCGTCCAGCAGCCCGGCCAGGTCCTCGACGAAGTCGTCCAGCCGGTATCCGGACGGCGGCTGTTCGGTTTTGCCGTGTCCACGCAGGTCGTACAGCACGACCCGGAATCCGGCGTCGCGCAGCGCGGCGGCGATGGTGAAGTAGTAGCTGGCGAGGCTGTCGATGAGGATGCCGTGGACACACACGATGGTCGGCGGGTCTTCGGCGCCTTCCCGCGGCAGCAGCACCTCGTGGTTCTGGCGGATCCCGTTGGCGATGGTGGCGGGCATCGCGGTCAGTTCACTTCGGCCGCGGCCAGCGCCGCGGTGACGTAGTCGACGAGTTGCCCGACGGTCAGGTCGATGATCTCCTCCAGGCCGAGGTCGGCGATGAACTCGGCGAGGTTGACGCGTTCGCCGTACCGTTCGGCGAGATTGCCGGCCAGCGCGACCAGGTCGATGCTTTCCAGCTCCAGGTCGTCGTGGAAGCGGCTGTCGGGGGCGATGAGGATGTCGTCGAGGCCGTACTCGTCCAGGATCGCCGCGAGCATGGCGGCGATTTCGGCGAACACCGTGGGCGCGCCGGTGTGCGGGGTCTGGGTGCTCACGGGTAGCTCTCCTTTTAAGGGTTGTCGGTGACGGCAACGATGTAGGTCCTGGCGGGAAGGTCGTCGGGGTTGGCCAGCTGGTACAGGCGCACCGGGAAACGGCGCGCGTCGCCGCGGACGGTGACGACGGCGCCGGTGGCGGTGCACTCGGCGACGGTGAAGCGCCGCGGGTCGCCGGCCAGGCCGGTGCCCAGGGCTTTGCCGACGGCTTCTTTGGCGGTCCACAGCCGCGCGAACCACACATCGGCGCCGCCGTCGCCGCCACCATCGGCGCCGCTGTCGGCGAGTCGGTGCAGCATCGTCTTCTCCGCCTCCGACAGCGCGAAGTCCACGGTCGCCTCATCACGCGGCACGACCTGCTCCACATCGATCCCGACCAGCACATCACCGCCAGTGCCTGTGCCTGTGCCGGGGCGGGCGATGGCGACGCCGACGTCGCCGGTGTGCGCCACCGACACCGCCAGCGGCGGCAGCACCGTGCCGTGCATGCCGGCGACAAACGGCCGCCCGGCGTCGTCGTTGCCGACGCTGATCTGCGCCGGGAACACCTTCGGCGGCGCCCCGGCGTCCCACATCGCGCGCCGGACGGCGTCTTTCACGGCGATGCGCCCCAGCAGCCACTGCCGCCGTCCCCGCGGCGGCCGCGCGCCGAACACCTCACGTTCGGCGGCGCCGAGGTAGCCGCGCATCCGCAGCTGCTGCGAGGCCGGATCGCTCCACCGGTCGAACACGGCGAACCAGCCGCCGGGCTGCGGCTGCGCCAGCAGCGCACCACCGGGGTCGTGCTCGACGGCCCGGGTGTCGGGGTGGCTGCCGAACCGGCGGTCGGTCCAGCCGACGATCCGCGCCCACACCCGCCCGGCCGCCACGAGTTGGGCGTCGGCGACGACGGTGGCCTCGTGCACGTCCCGGATCCGGATGTGGCACTGCACGGGCCCTGCCGGTGCCGGGCCGTGGAACACGATGTGTTTCATCCCCATCGGGAACACCACGGTCCGCTCCGGCAGCGTGTCCATCACCCAGTACCCGAGAAGCTGCCCGACACAGTCCAGCACGGCACCGGGCGTCGGCAGCGCGGCGATCACCCCCCGCACATGCCGATCCCCGATCGCGGTCAGCTCCTGCACGCCCTGGAACAGCGGCCCGTGGAACATCCACCGGTCCTCATACAGCACCCGCGCGGCGATCGACGGCGCACGCTCACTTGCGGCCTCGACGGGCCACGGCGCCGGCGGCGCCGGGTATGCGGGGCCGGTTTCCACGACGGCGCGGGCGTAGCGGCCGAATTCGACATCGACGGCGCCGTCCGGGCGCGGCCGGGAAGTGACCTCGACGGTGATCGGCGGCGCGGCAGCGGTCCACTGGTCGAACCGGGCGTCGCGGACCGCGATCGCCGCGGGGCCGGCGGCGTCCATCATGTGCGCGATGACCGTGGTGGCCGGTACGACCGGGAACCGGTCGGTGACATCGGGCCAGTCGTCGCGCTGCGGGTAGAAGCAGTGGTCGAGCAGATACGGCATCGACACGGTGTCCACAGCCAGCCTGATCCGCCGCTCAGCCACACCGGCACCGGCAACTTCCCGCAGCGGCGACGGCGCCGGTGCTGCTGTCGGCACCGGTGTGGCGCCGGGTTCGGGTCGGCGCGCGCCGTTGTGCTGCTGCTGGCGTGCGGCCAGCACGGCGCTGGTGCTGGCCGCTGTTTCCCGCAGCAGCTGCGCGACCTGCCCGGCTACGGGGTGCTGGTCGGCGATGTTGTCCAGCTGGGCCAACTCGGCGGTGGCCGGCGCGAGCGCGAGCGTCGCGGCTTTGTCGCCGAGGCTGATCAGGGGTGTGCCGAGGTCGAGGCGGATGGTGGTGCCGGCGCGTGCCGGGGCGGGTTCGGGTGTGCCGTGGAGTTCGCCGGTGGTGAATCCTTCGGCCCACAGGGCGGCGGTGACGCGCCGCAGCTGGGCCATGCCGTCGCGGTTGGGGGTGTTGGCGGCGATGGCCAGGTGGTCGCGCTCGCCGAGGATGTCGCTGATGAGGGTGGCCAGGGCTCCGGTGCCGACTTGGATGAACGCGCGGATCCCGTCTGCGTGCATCGCGTCGATCATGTGCCGGAACCGGACGGGTTCCAGCAGGTGCCGGATGAACAGCTGGCGTACCTGCTCGGGGTCGTTCGGGAACGGTGCGGCGGTGGTGGCCGACCACACCGGAACGGTCGGCGGCTGCAGGTCGAAGCCTTCGAACGCGGTGAGGATCGGGTCGAGGTACGGCTGCAGCATCGGGGTGTGGAAGCCGGAGCGGAACGGCAGCACCTGGCACAGCACGCCGGAGTGCCGCAGTTCAGCCAGCAGCCGCGTCATGGGTTCTTCCGGCCCGCACACCACGCATTGGTTGGGTGCGTTGTCGTGGGACAGTTCGATGCCGCAGTAGCGCGGCAGCAGTGCGGTGACGCGGTCGGCGCCGGCTCCGATGGCGCCGAAGGCCAGTCCGGGTACACGCATGGAGTCCGGGTCGAAACCGGCGATGAACTCATCGACGGCGCCTCCGGCGAACATGCCGGCGGCGGCCATCGCGGTCCATTCTCCGACGCTGTGTCCGGCTACTGCGGCGGGCTGGATGCCGATGCGCCGCAGTGTTTGTTCCAGGAGCCGCCCGAGGAGGAACACGCCGAGTCCGTGGGAGCCGACGCTGCCGGTGCCGTGTTCGGTGCCGAGTTGTTCGGCGATGTCCTCGACGCGCGGGGCGAAGCCGACTTCCAGGCCGGGGAAGATGAACGCGATGCGCCGGCCGCCGTCGGTGTCGGCGAGCAGCGGCCGTCCGGTGAACCACACGTCGCCGCGGCCTCGCCAGGGCCGGTCTTGGGCGATGACACGCCGCGCCAGTTTGAACGCCCGCGGTGTGGGGGCGACCATCGCCAGCCGGTATCGGCCGCTGCCGCGCGGCACGAGGTGGCCGGTGACGGATCCGGGGTCGAGATCGGGGGCGGCTTCGGCGGCGTCGAGCATCCGGGCCAGGGTGTCCGGGTCGGCGGCCGCCAGCCGCACTTCCCGCTCCGCCACCGCTGCCCCGGTGCCTGGTGTGCTGCCGCCGGTTGTGGTGCCGGTTGTGCTGTGGTGGCGCCGTGGCTGCGGCGGTGCCGCCTCCAGGACGACGTGCGCGTTGATCCCGCCGAATCCGAACGCGTTGACGCCGGCCCGCCGCGGTGTCGAGGTCTGCGGCCACGGCTCGCAGGCCGAAAGGGTCCGGAACCGGGTGTTCTTCAGCTCCGGGTGCGGATCCTCGCAGTGCAGCGTCGGCAACAGCACGCCATGGTGCACGGCCAGCGCGGCTTTGACCAGGCCGGCGACTCCGGCGGCGGGCATGGTGTGCCCGATCATCGATTTCACCGACCCCAGCACCGGCGCGGCCCCGGCCCCGGCGTCGGTGCCGCCACCGGGCGGGCCGAAGGTTTCTGCGATGGTGGCCAACTCGGCCCGGTCTCCGGCGGGGGTGGCGGTGCCGTGTGCCTCCAGCAGGCCCACCGAGTCGGCGGCGCGCGGATCCAGCCCGGCAGCGGCCCAGGCGGCGCGCACGGCCCGGATCTGCCCGGCCGGCTCCGGGTTCACCAGGCTCGCGGCTTTGCCGTCGCTGGCCACACCGGTGCCGCGGATCACCGCATAGACCCGGTCACCGGCCGCACGGGCGTCGGGCAGCCGTTTGAGCACCACGACGCCGGTGCCCTCACCGATGAGGATGCCGTCGGCGCCACGGTGGAACGGCCGGATCCGCCCGGACCGCGACAGCGCCCCCAGCTGGTTGAACACACTCCACAACGTGATGTCGTGACAGTGATGCACCCCGCCGGCCAGCACCGCGTCGCAGCGTCCCGACATCAGTTCGGCCACCGCCTGATCGACCGCGACCAGCGACGACGCGCAGGCGGCGTCGACGGTGTACGCCGGGCCGCGCAGATCCAGACGGTTGGCGATGCGCGACGCCGCCAGGTTCGGCACCAGCCCGATCGCCGCCTCAGGACGGTTCGGGCCCAACGCCTCGGTGAACGCCCGCCGGATCGCCTCACCCTGACGCGCATCCAACTGCGGCATCAGCTCCCGCAGAGTGTGCAGCAGCTGCCCGGCGGTACGGACCCGCTGGTCCAGACGCACCAGCCCAGGCGTCAGGTAGCCGCCACGGCCCAGGATCACCCCGATGCGGTCCCGCTCCGGCAGCCGCCGCGGACCCCCGGCATCGGCGATGGCGCGCGCCGCCACCTGCAAGGCGATCAGCTGGTCCGGTTCGGCGCCGCCGACCGAGTCCGGCATGATCCCGAAGTCCAGGGGATCGAAGTCGGCCAGGGCGTCGACGAACCCGCCGCGGCGGCAGTAGATCCGGTCCGGGCGTGAGGAGTCGGCGTCCGGGTCGTACAGGCCGGCGTCCCACCGGTGGGCGGGGACCTCGGTGATGCAGTCGGTGCCGGCGCGCAGGGTGCGCCAGTAGCCGTCCAGGTCGGCGGCGCCGGGCAGCAGCACCGCCATCCCCACGATCGCGACCGGCACCGCCTGGACGCTCACCATCGCGAAGCCGTGTACAGCACCGAGCCCGCACCCGGGCCCCAGGCCAGCTCCCGCAGCAGCGCCAACGCCCCTTCCTCCGGGTCGATCAACTCGATGCCGCGTCTGCGGTAGGCCTGCGCCAGATGCGGCGTGACCATGCCGCCGTGCTCGGCCGACGGCGCCCACGGACCCCAGTGCACCGTCAGGCAATGCGCGCCGGTGTGCTGCGACCAGGCGGCGCCGAGGGTTTGCAGGGCGTCGTTGGCGGCGGCGTAGTCGGCCTGGCCGCGGTTGCCGAACGCCGCGGCGATGCTGCCGAACAGCACCGTGTACCGGGGCCGCTCCGGCAGATCGTCCAGGCCCGCCAGCAGCGCACGCGCACCGTCGGTCTTGGTGGCGAACACCCGCGCGAAGGACTCGGGGTCTTTGTCGGCGATGAGTTTGTCCTCGATGACACCGGCGGCATACACGACCGCGTCCAGGCGGCCGTGTTCGGAGTGGATGGCCTTCAACAGCTGCGGCAGCGCCTCACCGCCTCGCACGTCCACGCTGTGATACCGCGCCGCCGCACCCAGCGCCCGCACCCGCGCCAGGGTCGCGGCCACCTCACGGCCGGCCAGGATCGCCGCGGTCTGCTTCTCGATCTGCGCCGGGGCACTGACCCCGGTGTCGATGAGCGCGGCCCGGATCGCCGCCGCATCACCGGCCGCGGCGATCGCAGCCGGTTCCGGGCCCTCCGGCAGCGGGGTGCGGCCCAGCAGCTCGATCCGACACCGGCATGCCGCGGCCAGGGCTTCGGCGATGTGCGCGGTGATGCCGCGCGCGCCGCCGACCAGCACCACCACCGACTGCCGGTCCAGGCCCAGGGCCTCGGCTTCGGCGGCGCCGTCCCCGGCAGGCCCGGCACCGGCAGCGGCCAACGCCCCCAGCGGCGCCTCCACCGCGGCGATCCGCGACCGCCGCCCGGCGCGGCGGACCACCACCGGCTCGGGATCCACCGCGACGATCTCCTCGACGAGCTGCGTCGCCGCGTCCTCGGCAGCGGCGTCCGGGGCGATGCCGACCAGGCGCGCGCTGATCGCCGGGTACTCCCGGCCGATGCTGCGCCACAGTCCGGCGAGCCCGGCGGCGCCGACGCGGTCCTGGCCGGCTGTGGCGGCGATGAACCAGCGCGGCGCCGTGCTCAGCGCCTGCTTGATGGTGGCGAATCCGGCCGGCAGCAGCCGCGGCTTGTCGTCTTCTCCCGCGCCCAGGGCTCCCAGATACACGATCCCGTCGATGCCGGAGCCGGAGCTGTCATCACCGCTGTCGCAGTCCTGGCGGATCTGCACGGCCGCGCCGAGGCCGCCGAGTTCGGCCACGAGGGCTTGTGCGAGGTCTTCGGCGCCGTCCGTGCCGAGGATCACCAGGCGGGTCCCGGACAGGATGCTCACATCAGGGCTTTGGGGGAAGGCGTGGTCTTGTTCCTGCATGAGGAACCGCTTCGGAGCACTGAGCAGGCCCGGGCTCTCGGCCGGACTGCCGGTCGAACTCTCGGGCGGGCTCGCAGGCTCCGGCGGCTCCGGGTCGGCGAGAGACCCGGGCTGCGGCTCCGTTTCGGTACCGGTGCCGGCGCCGGTGTCGAGGTGTTCTTCCAGCCAGTCGGCGATGGCGCGCGCCGTGCGGGCCTTGGCCAGGTCCTCCAGTTTCTCCTCGGCCAGGCCGGTGGTGGAAAGGCCCAGGCGCTCGGCCAGCTCCCCGGCGATCTCGGTGCGTTTGATCGAGTCGATGCTCAGGTCGGCCTCGAGGTCGAGATCGGGTTCGATCATGTCCGGCGGGTATCCGGTGCGGGCGCTGATCGTCGCCAGGATCGTGCCGAGCACATCGGCGGCGTCGCCGGGCGCAGGCGACGCGGGGGTATCGGGTGCGACGACCACCACTGGTGCCGGTTCCGGAGCCGCCGCCAACGCCGGCAGCGTCAGCGGTGCCGCCGCGCCCGGGCTGTCCTGCCACACCAGAGGGCCGGCCGGCGCGGTGCCGAGGTAGGCGAGCATGACATCGCGCTGGGCGGCGATCATGTCGCGGTTGGTCTTCAGGAACTCGGTGAGCAGCGCATCGGCCGCTGCGCCGGTCACGGGGTCGGTCACGGGGTCGGACGTCACGGTGGTCCCCTTCAGCTGGATGCGGCGGGCCGGGGCCAGGCCGCCGGGCAGGCACTGTCCGTCAGCGGTGCGCACGAGATGGCCGTCGAGCAGCCAGCCGGGTCTGGGCTGCGGCGTGGCGGTGGCGGCGTCCACGGCGTCCCGGCCCTCCACCAGCCAGCCGGTGCGCAACGCCACCCCGGACGTGGCCAGCTGCGCCACCGCGGCAAGGAACCCGCCCAGCCCGGCGCCGCTGCCCGGCTCGCAGGCCACCGTCTGGTGCGGGCGGTCCTTCAAGATCGCGCCGACCAGCCGGGTCAGGACCTTGCCGGGCCCGGCCTCGACGAACACCCGGATCCCCGCGGCGTACATCGCCTCGATCTGGTCGGCGAACCGCACCGGCGCACCGATCTGCGCGGCCAACTCGGCCCGCACATCATCAGCGCCGGGCCCGTAGGGTGCGGCAGTGCGGTTCGCCCACACCGGCACCTCCGGCGCACGCACCGGCATCCGCGCCAGCACCCGCCCGAACGCCTCACCGGCCGCGGCGACCAGCGGGCTGTGGAACGCGCACGCCACCGGGATGGGCTTGGCGCCGTACCCGGCCTCACGCAGCCGCACCACCGCCTGCCGCACCGCCTCGGTGGCGCCGGAGATCACCACCTGCTTCGGCGAGTTCTGGTTCGCCGCCACCACCGCACCGGCCAAACCGTGCGCCTCCAGCACCGCCGCGATCTCATCGGCGCCAGCCGCGACAGCGGCCATGGCACCGGGATCCTCGCCGGCGGCGTCCAGGATCGCCGCGGCCCGGGCAGAGCTGGCCGCCAGCAGCGCCTCGGCATCGAACACCCCGGCAGAGGCCAACGCCACCAGCTCGCCGTAGCTGTGGCCGCCGACCGCATCCGGCACGACGGCGAGCTTGCGCAGCAGATGATCCATCGCCAGCCCCGCCACACCCAGCAGCGGCTGCGCGACCCGCGTGTCACGGATCCGCAGATCCTGCTCGGCGGCGCTGCCGGCATCGAACGCCTTCGGCGGATTCAACACCTGGTCCCACTGCTGCGCTGAGCGCACATACCGCTGCAACTCCGGGAACGCCACGAACATCTCAGCGAGCATCCCCGGCCGCTGACTGCCCTGCCCCGGAAACAACAACGCCGTACCACCACCGTGCACGGCACCAGGCCCGAAGTACCCGTCATCGTCAGGCTGATACAGCCCGGCGGCAGGATCGTGCTCCCCTGCCAGCGCACGCTGCGCCAGCACACGCAGATGCTCCAGGTCCGAGGCGACCAGCGCCACCCAAGCCCGGCCGGCACCGGCACCGGCACCGGTGTCGGCGGCGGTATCGGCGGCGCGCGCCGCCGCCAACGCCAGATCACGCAGCCGCCACGGCATCTGCGCGGCGCTCGGCGCCATCCGCGCCAACAGGCCGTTGACGGCGCGGTGCGCGGCGGCCCGGTCAGCGCCGCGGAACACGAACAGCTCCGCCGGCCACTCGTCGCGGCCGTGCCGCACGTCCACAGCCCGGTCGTGACCGGCCAGCACCACATGGAAGTTGGTGCCGCCGAACCCGAACGCGCTGACCCCGGCCAGCCGCTCACCGGCCGGAACCGCCCACGGAGCCGCCGCGGCCCGGAACCCGAACGGGCTGTCGGCGGCCGACCACGCCGGATTGGGCGCCGTGATGTTGACCGTCGGCGGCCGCACCCCGGTGTGTACCGCCAGCGCCGTCTTCACCAGCCCGGCCAGGCCCGCCGCGCACTTGGTGTGGCCGATCTGCGACTTCACCGACCCCAGCGCACACCCGCCGGGAACGGCCCCGGCCTCGGAGAACAGCGCCGTCAACGTACCCAACTCAGTGCGATCGCCCACCACGGTGCCGGTACCGTGCGCCTCCACCAGCCCGATCCGCGCCGCCGACACTCCCGCCGAGCGGTACGAACGCTGCAACGCACGCCGCTGACCCTCCGGACGCGGCGCCGTCAACCCCAGCGCACGCCCGTCACTGGCACTGCCGACCCCCTTGACGACCGCGTACACCCGGTCGCCGTCCCGTTCGGCATCAGCGAGCCGCTTCAACACCACACACGCCGCACCCTCACCCAGGGCGATCCCGTCGGCATCGGCGTCGAACGCCCGGGACCGCCCCGTCGGGGACAGCGCGTGCACCGAGGCGAACATCAAGAAGTCGTTGATGCCGTTGTGCAGGTCCACACCGCCGCACAACACCACATCACTGGTGCCCAACGTCAGCTCTTTGCAGGCGATGTCCACCGCCGCCAACGACGAAGCACACGCCGCATCCACGGTGTAGTTCGCACCGCCCAGATCCAGCCGGTTCGCGATCCGCCCGGCGATGACGTTCGCCAACACCCCGGTGAACGAATCCTCCGAAAGAATCGGCAACTGCTCATCCAACTCCGGCGGCAACACCCCCAGATACGCCGGCAACGTCGTCCGCAACACCCCAGCGTTCGACAGATCACTGCCGGCCTCGGCACCGAACACCACCGACGTCCGCTCATGATCCACACCGGGCCGGTCCAACCCGGCATCGGCCAACGCCCGCCGCGCCACCTCCAACGCCAACAACTGCGCCGGATCGATACTGCCCAACGCCTTCGGCGGAATCCCGTACCGCAACGGATCGAACGGGATCGACGGCGCGAACCCGCCCCACTTCGACGGCGTCCCACCCCCGCCCGCCCTGGACCCGACCGCCCCGGGATCGAAGAACACCTCCGGATCCCACCGGCTCGCCGGAACCTCACCGATCCGGTCCGCGCCATCCAGCACCGTCGCCCAGAACGCCGCCAGATCCGGCGACCCGGGAAACACACAGGCCATACCGACGATCGCGATGTCCAACGGCGCCGGCGGCTCCGGTTCTGCAGAGGCTGCGTCGGCGCGCGCTGCCAGGGCTTCGGCGGCCGCCTGGGCGTGGGCGGTGTAGAACGCGCCGGCTTGTTCGGTGACGTCGGCGTGCAGGTCGGCGATGGTGGTGACGGCGTCGCGCAGCACCGCGACCTGCCCGGCCATGAACAGGCCCTCGTCCAGCTGCCGGTCCTCGCCGACGCCGATCAGTTCGGCGCCCCGGCGCAGCAGGCCCTTGCTGGCGATGCGCAGCCGGCCGACGTTGAGCTGCTCCAGACGCTCCCAGGCCTGCCGCTGCGGGACCCCGTCGGCGTGCAGCTGCTCGCGCAGCCGGCCGAACTCGGCGGTGAACGGGCTGACCAGGCCGCGGGTGGTGTGCCCGGGTGCGGTCTCCAGCAGCGCCGTGGCCTGTGCGGCCAGCGCCTGGGCCTGGAACAGCGGCTGGATCGCGCCGCAGCGCACCGCCTGCTCGGTGAACAGGTAGGCGGTGCCCATCAGCACCCCCACCTGGACGCCGGCGGCGACCACCGGCCGGGCCATCGCGGCGACCATCGCCGCCGAGCGGGCGTCGTGGATCCCGCCGGCGAACAGCACCTGCACAGCGCCCGCCGGCCTTCCGGTGTCAGCACCGGAACCAGAACCAGAACTAGAACTAGAACCGGAACTAGAACCGGAACGAGAACCGGCCCCGGTCTTGGCTGGGGCCGGTTCCTTGGCTTTGCCGCTGCTGGTGCTGCTGCCGCTGCCGCTGTTCTGCTCGGCCATCCAGTCTTCGATGACCCCCAGCTGCGCCTCCCACAGCGGGAAACCGCCGCGCGGGCCGGTGTGACCACCGCACTCCGACCCTTCGAACACGAACCTGCGCACCCCGGCGGCCAGGAACTGCCGCAGCAGCCCCGGCGAGGGCACGTGCAGGAACGTGGCGATCCCGGCGTCCTCCAGCACCCGCGCCTGGGACGGGCGGCCCCCGGCGACGATCGCACACGCCGGCGCCACCTGCCGGACCACCTCCAGCTGCGCCGCCCGGACCTGCTCCGGCGCGAACCCCAAGATCCCCACGCCCCACGGACGGCTCCCCAACGCCGCCGAGGTCTGCTCCAGCATCGCCCGGGTCGTATCGCCGTCGGCCAGCGCCAACGCCAGAAACGGCAACGCCCCGTCCTCGGCCACCGCCGCCGCGAACGCCGCCTGGTCGCTGACCCGGGTCATCGGGCCCTGAACCACCGGCACCCGCAGCCCCAGGGCCGCAGCCAGCGGGGCGTCCGGCAGCAGAGGATCGGCGCCGTGTCCGTCCAAGACCGCCTCGATCATCGCCGCGGCCACGGCACGCACCGCACCGGCGGTGTCGTGATGGCGCTTGAGGAAGCGTGCGGCCAGGAACCCGTCCTGGCCGATGCCGACCGGCTCGCCGCCGGGCTCGCCGAAACCACGCAGGACCCGGTGGCCGTCGACGAGCACCGTCTCCGAGCCGTCCATGACACGCAGCACCGCGCACACCCGCTCCGGCAGCTCAGCCTCCGGCATCAGCGCCAACTGCACATCCAGGACCACACCGGCCGCACCGCCGATCACCGCCGCCGCAGCCGTGTGCTCGCCGATACCGCCGGCCGCCCACACCGGCAGATCCATACCGGGTTGCGTCAGCAGGGCCTGCACCAGCACGAACGTACTCAGCTCACCGACCCGGCCACCGGACTCCGCGCCCCGGGCGACCAGACCGTGAGCACCGGCGGCGGCCGCGGCGCGGGCCTCGGCCACGCTCGTCACCTCGACCAGGACCCGGTAGCCGGCCGCCGCCAACTCCCCGGCATCCCACGGCGCGCCCGCGGCCAGCACCACCAGAGCGATCCGGCCCCGGCCGAACTCCGCGAGCTCGGCGGAGGCAAGGCCGCAGCCCGGTGCGCACCGGACGCCGAACCCCTCCGGACACCACTCGGCAGCCGAGGCCAGCGCCTCGCGCGCGGCACGCCCGCCCGAACCCAGATCCACCACCCCGACACCGCCGCCGCGCCCGACGGCCGCGGCCAGCCGGGCGTTCGGCACACCGGCCGGACCGATCCCGACCACCAGTTCACGTCGATCCCGGGCCACGGGCATGGCAGCTCCGATCCTGCGCGGTGCGGCTGTAAGGCCTCTGACTCACAGTTACCAACGGGTAGGGAGTGTGGCACATCGAACGTGATGTCGGAAGATAACGGGTCGTAAACCTGAAACGACAAGTTGTCCACAAGCCGCCTGTTCCGACCCTGACACGAAATCTGTAGCCCAAAGACCGACCTGAGCTCAAAGACCGACCTGGCGCCCTTGTCACAGATGTGCTAATCAATCCGCGTGGGTCCCACCAAACAACGGCCGCCACGGCGCGCCCAAACCACCGCCGAAGCCATCGCCCAAGCAAGACCCGCCTACGAAGCCGACCTCAAAGCCGGCCTCGACCACTTCTTCCACCCCCGCCAAAACCAATGCCCCTGGTGCCAATCCCACCGACTACAACCACACCTGCACACCAAAGACCTGCTCCAACACAAACCCGGCGACTTCCACCTCGACCGCTGCCAAGACTGCGGACACATCTTCCAAAACCCCCGCCTGAACCCCGAAGGACTCGCGTTCTACTACCGCGACTTCTACGACGGACTCGGCGAAAAGAACACCGCCAACCTCTTCGCCGGACGCACCACCACCTACCGCCGCCGCGCCCAAGCCCTCACCCCCCACAACCCCCGACCCACCACCTGGCTCGACGTCGGCACCGGCCACGGCCACTTCTGCGCCACCGCACAAACCATCCACCCCCACACCGCCTTCGACGGCCTGGACTTCACCGACGGCGCCGAACTCGCCGAAAAAGCCGGACGCGTCCGCCACGGCCACCGCGGCAACTTCCCCGACATCGCACCCACCATCACCGGCCACTACGACGTCGTCAGCATGTTCCACTACCTCGAACACAGCGAACAGCCCTGGCTCGAACTCCAAGCCGCCCACCAGGCACTACGACCAGGCGGACACCTGCTCATCGAAGTCCCCGACGCCGCCAGCCGCTACTCCCGCCTCCTCGGCCGCCGCTGGCTCCCCTGGCTCCAACCCCAACACCTGCACTTCATCCCCGCAGCCAACCTCCGAGAACGACTGACCACCCTCGGCTTCACCGTCCTGACCGAACACCACCTCGAAGCCCACGACCGCGTCGACCTACTCGCCGCCACCTGGTTCACCCTCGACGCCCTGGCCCCCCGCGAAGAAGCACCCTGGCTGGCAGGCCGACCCGGAAAGCTCAAACGAGCGGCGCGCGCTGCCGTGGTGATCGCGGGGATCCCGGCGCTGCTGGCGGCGACGGTGCTGGACCGGGTCATGCCCCGGTTCTTGATCCGGCGACTTGAGCTTTCCAACGCCTACCGGGTCATCGCGCGGCGCGACTGACGGACCGTCCGCCCGCCTGGGTGTAAGGGATGTGTGAAAGCAGGTCCCGGCACTCAGGGCCGGGCCGGGGCCGTGATCATCCTGGAGGCGTGACGACTCCCGCGAAAGCCGATGACGACGAGCCCCTCATACCGCTGCCGCTCAAGATCCTGGCGGTCATCAGCATCGTCGTGCACATCGTGCTGCTGGGCCTGGCCTGCATCGCCGCGAAGTCATCCGGTGACGCCGACCTTCTGGCAGCAGACCGTGCGTGGGACTGGTACCTGGTAGTCGGGGCCGCGTGGAGTGTCGGCATCGGGATCTTCGGCCTGCACTGGGGCGGTCAGGCGACGACGCGCTTCGGCGGGACCGGGTCCTCAGCGCGGGTGGGGTGGTGTCTGGCCGGGGTATGGCTCGGTTACTTCTGGCCGGTGCCGGTCACGGCGGCAGCGGTGACGTTCGCCCTGTGGCCTCGGCGCCCCTCGCCAGCCGCTCAGATCCGGCCGGAGCCTGCACGGGCCAATGCGCGATGGCGCCGAACCGGGGTGGGGATCAGGGTGCGGATCGCCGCCGTCGTGGTCGCGGCACCCGTCGCCATCGCCGGATCGGCCTGGGGGCTGTCGGCGCACGCCGCAAGACTGCACCAGGTCTCGGCGGCGTCGGCCGCTACGGTCGTCGGCACCTGGCGCGCCGGCGGCATGACAGTCACCCTCCGCCCCGACGGCACCTACAGCGCCTCGGACCTGACGGCAGCGGACTTGTCGGACAACGAGGCCTACCCCCCTGGGACCGGGCAATGGGATTTGGGCACCACCGGACCCCACGAGCTGGACTCGGTCGAGCTTCGGCCGTCTCAGGACCGTCTCCTGGAACTGCCCGTGTACCAGGCCTCATCGATCGACTACCTGTGCGCGGAAATCGATCCCGACAGCCCCTGCGACATAGTGTTCCACCGCGAGTAGGGCGTACAGCACGTCGACGACCGCCATCACATCGTCCAGGCCCGCGCGCTCGGCGTCGGAGGCGGCCGCGCTCAGCGACGACCACCAGCATCGAGTGAGGGCAGCGGCGGCTTGGACAGCCACGCCTCGAAGAACGCACCCAGGTCCCGCCCCGTCACCGCCGAGACCACCGCCACGAACTCCGCCGTCGATACCGTCGCGTGCCGGAACCGCCGCGTCCACGTCCGCAGCACCTCGAAGAACACCTCGTCGCCCACCGACAGCCGCAGCGCGTGCAACGTCAACGCACCCCGCTTGTAAACCCGATCATCGAACAAGTCCGCCGGGCCCGGATCGGCCAACACCACGTCCTGCGGCAACCGCGCCAGCCGTCCGTGCCACATCCGCGCCAACTCATCCGCCGACCGGCCCCCCGAACCCTCCGACCACAACCACTCCGCATAACACGCGAAGCCCTCGTGCAGCCAGATATCCCGCCAATCCCCCAACGTCAGCGAATTGCCGAACCACTGATGCGCCAACTCATGCGCGATCAGCCGCTGCCCCTCCCAGTCCAACTCCATGTGGTTACTACCGAACATCGACACACCCTGAGCCTCCACCGGGATCTCAAGACGGTCCTCCGTCACCACCACCGTGTACGCCTCGAACGGATACGGCCCGAACAACCGCCCGAACAACGCCACCATCGCATCCTGCGACCCCAGCGCCTCCCGCGCGCCCGCCAACCGCCGCGCCGGCGCCACCACCGCCAACGGCACCCCGCCGGCCACCCCCGGCAACTCCACCCGCTGATACACCCCGACCTGCAACGTCGCCAAATACGTCGCCATCGGCGCGTCCTGCACGAACGTCCACGTCGACGTCGACCCGCTGTGCGCCACCCCCGCCAACCGGCCGTTCGCCACCACCCGGTACTGCGACGCCGTCGTCACCTGAATCCGATACGTCGCCTTCTGATCCGGCCGGTCATTGCACGGGAACCACGACGGCGCCCCCGTCGGCTGCGACGCCACCAACATCCCGTCCGCCAACTGCTCCCAGCCCAACCCCCCATACCGCGACGACGTCGGACGCGGCGCACCCCGATACACGATCTCCAACACCACCTGCTCCCCAGCGGCCACCACCGCCGGAAGCACCACCTTCAACTTCTCCTTGCGATGCTCGAACCGCAGGCGCCGGCCATCCTGCAGAATCACCCGATCCACCCGCAGATCAGCGAAATCCAGCACGATCGACGACAACGCCGACGTCGCCCACACCGTCAACACCGCCACCGCCGACAACCGGTTCGAACCCACCCGGTAATCCAGCGTCAACTCGTAATGCTCGACCACATACCCGTCATTGCCCCGCCGCGGAAAATACGGGGCAGCCACACCTGAGGCCGCGCCATATCCGGCGCTCACGCCTGCTCCGGCCACGGCGCGATCGGATTACCCTGCCACCGCGTATGCGCCGGCACCGCCTCACCCCGCATCACCAACGACGCCGGACCCACCGTCGCCTGCGCCCCGATCTGCGCCGCCGGCAGAATCACCCCCTGCGGCCCCAACGTCGCCCCCGCCTCCAGCCGCACCACATCCATACTCATCACCCGATCATGGAACAGATGCGTCTGCACCACACAACCCCGATTCACCGTCGACGCATCCTCCAACACGATCAGATCAGCCTCCGGCAGCCAATACGTCTCACACCACACACCCCGCCCCACCCGCGAACCCATCAACCGATGCCACAGATTCAACGGCGCCGTCCCCAACCACGTCTCCGCGAACCACGGCGCCGCCACCAACTCCACGAAGTTGTCCGCCAACTCGTTGCGCCACACGAAAGAACTCCACAACGGCTGATCCGATACCCGGATCCGCCCCACCAAAGCCCACTTCGCCACCACCGCGACCAACCCGGCCACCACCCCGGCCGCCAAGAACACCACACCGCCCAACAACACCCCCGCAGCCACACCCCAACTACGCGCGATCTGCGTCACCACCGCCACCGCGGCCAACGCCACCGCGACCGTCACCATCATCGGCACCAGCCGACACAGCTCGATCGCGGCGCGCGCGATCATCAGCCGCCGCGGCGGGTTGTACGTCAGCGCGTCGTCGACGTCCTGGCCCGGACGCCGCAGCCGCTCCGGCGGCATCCCCAGATACGACTTGCCCCGCTTCGCCTTGTGCGGAGCCGCCGACAACACCCCGACCAGGCTCTCCTTCGGCAGCTTGCGGCCCGGCGCCACCATCCCGGAGTTCCCCACGAACACCCGCTTGCCGATCCGCGCGTGCCCCACCCGCAGCCAGCCGCCGGCCATCTCGTACGGCGCCACCATCGTGTCGTCGGCCAGGAACGCCCCGTCGTTCACCGTCGTCATCGCCGGCACCGCCAACACCGTCGACATCTCCACGCCGCGCCCGACCCGCATCCCCAGCACCCGCAGCCACGACGGCGTCAGGATCGAGGCGTACAGCGGATACAGCCACACCCGCGCCATCGCCATCAGCTGCAGCGTCGCCCAGGTCTGCCAGGCCCGCCGGCTGTGCAGCGGATGATCGCCGGCGACCATCCCCACACTCAGCGCCCGCACACACACCAGCGTCAGCAGCGCGTAGCAGACCACGAACACCGGCGTCGCCGGAAGCAGACCCACCAACGCCCAGCCGAAGCCCTGCCACACTGTCGCCGTGTCATGCACGAACGCCGCCACGATCAGCAACGCCGGGATCGCCGCCACCAGCGGGAACAGGGCCAGCCCGACAGCCGTCGAGCCGTACACCAGCGTCCAGATCCTCGAGCGCTGTGCCTGCCCCGGCAGCCGCTCGGCCTTGCGCAGCCGCACCGCCGGCGACCCCGCCCACTCCTGGCCGGCCGGGACCACACCGCCCACCGACGACCCCGGCGCGATCCGCGCCCGCTCACCGATCCGCGCCCCCGGCAGCAACGCCGACCGCGCACCCACCGACGCCCCCGCGCCGATCCGCATCTCCCCGACCCGCACCCGGCCGCCGTCGACCCAGAAACCCGTCAGGTCCACCTCCGGCTCCACCGACGAGCCCGCGTCCATCCGCAGCATCCCCGTCACCGGCGGCGGCGAATGCAGATCCACATCCGGACCCAGCCGCGCCCCCAACGCCCGCGCGTACAGCGTGTTCCACGGCCCCGTCACCGTCGTCAGCACCCCGACCCGCCACGCCAACTGCTCCGCGGCCCACAAGCGCAGATGCACCGACCCGCCCCGCGGATACTCACCCGGGCGCACGCCCCGCACCAGCAACCGCACCCCCGAGGCCGCGATCGCGATCCGGCCCGGCGGCGAGACGAACACCACGAACCCCGCCGCCACCCACCACCACGACACCCGCGGCGCCCACGGCACGTCCACCAGGTTCCCCAACGCCGCCAGCAGCGTCAGCCAGCGCAGCGCACCGATGGTCGCCAACGGCACCATCGCCGCCACCTGCACCGCCTGCGCACCGCGCCCGACCGGCGCCACCTCCGGCAGCGACTCGGCGACCTGGTCGTCGACCGCCTCCGGGGCCATCGCCAGCAACCGCGCCGCCAGCTCACCCAGCGTCGGATTGTCATACACGTCCCGGACGGTCACCGTGGGATAGCGCGTCCGCAGAATCGACACGAACCGCGCCGCCACCAGCGAACTGCCGCCGGAATCGAAGAAGTCCACCTCCGGGCGCACCGGACGCTCACCCAGCACCGCCGACCACCGCTCGGCCAGCCAGTCCTCCGCGACCGTCAGCTCCGCCGCCTCGACCGGCTCCTCCACCCCCGGCAACGGCCACGGCAGCGCGTCGCGATCCACCTTGCCCGACGTGCGCACCGGCAGATCCCCGACCACCGCGATCCGCGGCACCAGCGCCGCCGGCAGCTTCTCGGCCAACGCCGCCCGCGCCTGCCCCGGCTCGAACCCGAAACCGCCCGGCACCACGTACCCGACCAGGATCTCCGCGCCGCCGGCCGTCTTCTTCACCGCCGCCGCCGCACCGGCCACCCCCGGCAGCGCCTGCAACGCCGCGTCCACCTCGCCCAGCTCGATCCGCCGGCCGCCCAGCTTCACCTGCTCATCGGCCCGGCCCAGGAACACCAGGCCCTCCGGATCGGCCCGCACCAGGTCTCCGCTGCGATACGCCCGATCCCAGTCCATCGACTTCAGCGGCGCGTACTTCTCAGCGTCCTTCTCCGGATCCAGATACCGCGCCAGCCCCACCCCGCCGATCACCAGCTGCCCCGAGCCGCCCATCGCCACCGGCTCCTCGAGCTCGTCGACGACCACCAGCTCCCAGCCGTCCAGCGGCAGCCCGATCCGCACCGGACTCTGCCCGGTCAGCAACGCCGCACTGGCCACCACCGTCGCCTCGGTCGGACCATAGGTGTTCCACACCTCCCGCCCCGCCACCGCCAACCGCTCGGCCAGCTCCGGCGGACACGCCTCACCTCCGAAGATCAACAACCTGACGTCGGCCAGCGCCTCGACCGGCCACAACGACGCCAGCGTCGGCACCGTCGACACCACCGTGATGCCGTTCTCCACCAGCCACGGCCCCAGATCCACCCCGCTGCGCACCAGCGCCCGCGGCGCCGGCACCAGACACGCGCCGTTGCGCCAGGCCAGCCACATCTCCTCGCAGGAGGCGTCGAAGGCCACCGACAGGCCCGCCAGCACGCGGTCGGAGGTGCCGATCGGCGCCTGGCGCAGGAACAGGCCGGCCTCGGCATCGACGAACGCCGCCGCGTTGCGGTGCGTGACCGCCACACCCTTCGGCTTACCGGTCGAGCCGGACGTGAAGATGATCCAGGCGTCATCGGCCAGCGTCGGCGGACGCGACGGCTTCGGCTCGACGACCGGAGCCAGTCTCGGCGCACCGTCGTCAGCGATCGGGACCGGCTGGACCGCGATCCGCAGCCCCTCACCGATCACCGCCCGCACCTCGGCCTCACCGAACACCAGCCGCGCCCGCTCGTCCGGATCGTCGGCGTCCACCGGCACATACGCGGCACCGGCCGTCAGCACCCCGAGGATCGCGATGTAGAGATCGACGGTCCCCGACGGGACCCGCACCCCCACCCGATCCCCGGCCCCCACACCGGCCCGGCCCAGGCGCGCGGCCATCGCCGCCGCCTCCACCAGCAACGCGGAGTAGTCCAAAGCCCGGCGGCCGTCGTCCAACGCCGTGGCGTCGGGATGCGCACGCGCCGTAGCGTGCAGAAGGTCGATGAGCGTTCGAGGCGCGGGCGCCGACGCCGACGCGTCGTACACCGCGGGGGCGTCCACACCGGACACCGGCTGATCCATTCGGGCATCCTCGCGTCGGCGGGGCGGCGCGCGCGGTTCGCGGGCCTGGCCGATGTCAGGATATCAACAGAGATGATCACGCGAATTCCGGCAGCGCCCCGGGGATTACATTCGGGCGCCGCCCTCGCCGTGCCGGGACGGCGCGGACAGAGGACGAACTCAGCGTCATCACAGCGTAGCGAAGCATCGGCGGTGTGGCGCGGGCGTGGTGGTGGGATGGCCGGCGGGTGTCTGGATCGTGTGTTCTTTTTTTGGGAGGTGCTCCCCCGGCGCAGGCACCGATCCCGTGATCGGCCTGGTTCTTTTAGGAGAGTGCCGCCGAAGGCGGCTCCTTGCAAGGTTGTGGTGAAGGTGGTGGTGACCCAGGTATGGAGAGAGGATAGGGGCCTGTTATCTGTCTTCCTTCGTCAGCAGGCAGTCGCTCAGCATGAACAGGCCGAAGATGACTTGCGGGGACTGCTGCCAGCCTCGCGGTAGTCGATGACAGAGCAGGGTTCCCAGGATCTGCGGACCGGCCTTCAACACTTCCTTGGCGAACAACGGGATGCCGACGCCGATCAGCCCGAGAGTGAACAGGTTGGCCACAGCGAAGGTCAGAAGCAGAACCCGTAGCTGCCGGTGGCGCAGGACGATCGCCAAGCTCTGGGACAGTTCCACGAGGACTGCTTTGCGGGGCTGCAGCTTGTTCGATCGCCGCGGCCGGCGCTGCCGGTCGGTCGTCGTCGTCCGCCGAAGTGTCACCCCGCGATAATTGTCGTATGAGCACGACGCGTCCGGTGCCCGACGAGATCCCGCTGCACGCCGGAGCCGAACTGGCCGCGATCGCCCGGCTGCTCGCCGACACCACCCGCGCCACGTTCTGTCTGGCCCTGATCGACGGCCGCGACTGGACCCCGACCGAGCTGGCCCGGCACGCCGGCGTCGCACTGTCGACGGCCACCGGGCACCTGAACGCGATGGTGGCCGGCGGCCTGCTGACGCAGGAGCGCCACGGCCGGCACCGCTACGTCCGCCTGGCCGACCCGCAGATCGCCGAACTGATCGAGACCCTGGCCGCCGCCGCACCGCCCCTCCCCTCCCCCACCGCCCGGACCCTGTCGGCCGACAACCGCCGCCGCGCCCTGGCCCACGGCCGCACCTGCTACGACCACCTCGCCGGCCGCCTCGGCGTAGCCGTCGCCGAAGCGATGACCGAGCGCGACCTGGTCGACTGGCAGCACGGCCTGCGCCTGACACCGGCCGGCGAGCAGTCACTGGCCGAGCTGGAGATCGAGGTCGCAGCCGGAACGCAGCGCCCGGCCCTGCGCTCGTGCCTGGACTGGACCGAGCGCCGCCCACACCTGGCCGGCACGATCGCGGCCGCGCTGTGCGACCACGCCCTGGAGCGGGGCTGGCTCAAGCGGATCGGAAGTACCCGGGCGGTGGCGGTGACGCCGGTCGGGTGCGAGGTGTTCGGGGAGTGGCTCGGGCTGACGGAGCAGGTGCTGAGGCCGGGCGGGGTTTGAGAGCGGGAGGCGGGCGTCAGCGACGACGTGGACGCGGCAACGATCCGCAGTCAATCGATCGAGCATACGTTTGCCCCGAGCGAGCGACTGCCGTCGATCCAGCCTTAGCGTAAGACTCATCACGGACGATGAGTCAAGTATCGCTGTGGGTAGCGGCGTGGAGTTCCCGGTGCCTGCCCACGTCAAGGACCTGGCACAGCTGGCCGGCGCGAAGCGGTCCGTCGGCGCGTTCGAACTCGGCGGGGATGGCCAGGTAGGCAGGCTGGGCGATCGTCGCGTCCGCGCCAGGGCCGTCCTCGGCGTGCAGTTGGCCACCGTTGAAGCTGAGCTGAACCGGTTGGCTGTCACCCGAGAGACCGCACTGCGGCATCTTGGGGCCTGTTATCCGCAGAACCGATCGACACCTGTCCTCTCCCGGGTTCAGCCCGGCTTGACCGCCAGCGTCGCAAAATAGTGCGACATGTACTCGGCGGACGCGTCGGACTGGTGCGGTGCCTCCGCGAAGCCGGTGAGGACGAACCCCGCAGCGAGTTGCCCGCCGATCTGCTCGGTGAGGGTGTGACCGTACTCGAGAGCGCCGTCCGCGCCGAACTTCGCGGCGCGCTCCTCGGCCGTGTAATGCGTGACGTCGCTGTAGGGCAGCTTGTGCACAACGACCAGCTCGCCGCGCTCGTCGAGGGCGTCGGGGTCGAACAAGTACGCATCAGGGTTGATGAACCCCGCGAGCAGGGTTCCGCCCGGTCGCAGGATGCGGAAGCACCCACGCCACGCCGGTGCCAGGTCGGGGACGAAGCAGTTCGAGACCGGGTGGAACACCACGTCGAACGCCGCGTCGCCGAACGCGCTGAGGTCGCGCATGTCGCCCAGGACGGTGCGCAGCTCCAGTCCGTCGCGCTCGGCCACCATCCGGTCCTGGCCGAGCTGGCCCGGCGAGTTGTCGAACACGGTGACCCGCGCCCCCGCGGCGGCCAGGATCGGGCCCTGCTGGCCGCCGCCGGAGGCCAGGCACAGTACGTCCTTGCCGGTCAGGTCCGCCGGCAGCCAGGAGCGGTCGAGGGGCTCGTGCCCCATGAGGACGATCGACCAGTCGCCGTCGCGGGCGCGCTCGACATCGCCGGTACTCACCGGCCTCGACCACTCGTTGCCGTCCCGGACCAGCTTGTCCCAGGCCGCCCGGTTGTGGGCGCCGGGGTCGACGACGATGTCCTGCACCATGAACTCCCTGCGACAGCTGAGCGGACACCAGCGGTACTGCCGGTGTGGTGCCGTCAGCCAACACGATCACCGGTGCGGGATCAACGAGAATTAGCGGGCCGCCCCGAGACCGGCGACCCGCAACCCCGCCCTGCAACGCTGCCCTGCAACGCTGCCCTACAACTCCGCCATCGCCGGGATCATCTCCCGCCCGATCAGCTCCAGCCGCTCCGTCTGCCACACGTCCGGCACCGAGCCGTGCACCTCGGCGACCCCCAGCGCCGCGAAGCCGCGGATCTGCTCCATCAGCGCCGGGATGTTCTCGCCCTTCTCGCCGATGTTCAGGGGCATCATCACCGTCTTCTCGATGCTGTCGTAGTCGCGACCCTCGGTTTCGCAGTGGGCGCGCAGGACGTCGAGCTTGTGCTCGAGTTCGGGGGTGGCAAACAGGTTGCAGGCCTGGGCGTACTTCGCGACCAGGCGCAGGGTCTTCTTCTCGCCGCCGCCGCCGATCAGGATCGGCGGGGTGCGCAGCGGCTGCGGGGAGTTCAGGGTGCGGCCCAGGTGGTAGTGCTTGCCCTCGTAGGGGGCCTCGCTGTCGCTCCACATCTGCTGGCAGATCTGCAGGGCCTCCTCCAGGCGCTCGAAGCGCTCGGCGGTGCTGGGGAAGAACAGGCCCAGGCCCGCGGCCTCCTCGCCGTTCCAGGCCGCGCCGATGCCGAGCCAGGCGCGGCCCTTGGACAGCACGTCCAGGGTGCTCACGGCCTTGGCCAGCAGGCCCGGGTCGCGGTACGTCACCGCCGTGACCCAGGCCAGCAGCTGCACCTTCTCGGTGCGGGCCGCCAGGAAGCCCAGGGCGGTGTACGCCTCGAGCATGTCGTGCTCGGCCGGGCCGACGTTGCCGATCTGGAACAGGTGGTCCATCACGCTGACGCGGGTGAAGCCGGCCTGCTCGGCGGTCACGGCCACCCGGGTCAGGTCGTCGGCCAGCGTGGCGGGCCCGCCGGGGTAGGTGAAGTCGGGGATGTGCAGCCCGAGTTCCATGGTGTGGCTCCTCACAAAGGACTCAAAGGGTCATCAGAAGACGAAAGCTACTCCCGCGACGCCCCGGATGTCAGTCGCAGACATCAACGCGCCGGGGCCGCCGCCGAACCCTGTCAGGGTGTTAACGCCCGCAGGGTCTTGACACCGGCAGGGGCTCGGCATTTTCAGGGGCTCGGCATCCTCAAGGCCGTGGCACCGGCCCGGGCGCGGCGTGCGCGGGCCGGTGCGCCTTGCCGCCGTCCCAGGGCAGAACCATCGACCACCCCATGGCCACCACTCCGAGCACCAGCACCACCGCGAAGATCGCGACGACCCCGCCGGAGGCGGCGTTGATGCCGGCGATCCCGAACGCCTCCAGATAGCCGCCGACGATCAGCGCCGTAATGCCCCATTTGGTCTCCATATATCCAACCTAGGCGTACACGCCGATCGCGCCACTCCCCCGACCCGATCGGGAACGCGGACGCGAACGCGACCAGCCCCGCGCCGCACCGCGCGCCTCAGGTGTTCGCCGGCACCTGCGTCCCGGCCCCGCGCCGCCGCACCGCCACCTGCTCGGCGCGCGCCGCTGGCAGCGTGCTCTCCTGCCGTCCCTCGACGCTGAAGCCGGCGTCGGCGATCATCGCGAGATCGTCGGCGCCGGGGGCGCCCTCGCTGGTCAGGTAGTCGCCGAGGAAGATCGCGTTGGCCAGGTGCAGGGCCAGCGGCTGCTGGGTGCGCAGGTGGATCTCGCGGCCGCCGGCCAGGCGGACCTCCACGTCGGGAAAGACGAAGCGGAACAGCGCCAGGATCCGCAGGCAGCGGGCCGGGGTGAGGTCCCAGCGCCCGCCCAGCGGGGTGCCCTCGAACGGGATGAGGAAGTTGACCGGCACCGAGTCCGGGTCCATGGCGCGCAGCGCGAAGGCGACGGAGACCACGTCCTCGTCGCTCTCCCCCATGCCGAAGATGGCGCCGGAGCACGGGGACAGCCCGGCGGAGGCGGCGTCGCGCAGGGTGCTGACGCGGTCGGCGAAGGTGTGGGTGGTGCAGATGTCCGCGTACTTCTCCTCGGCGGTGTTGAGGTTGTGGCTGTAGGCGTCGGCGCCGGCGGCGGCCAGCCGTGCGGCCTGGCCGTCCTTGAGCAGGCCGAGGCAGACGCAGACCTCGACGTCGGGGGTGCCGTCCTTGATCGCGGCCACGGTGTCGGCGACGCGCTCCACGTCGCGGTCGGACGGTCCGCGGCCGGAGGCGACCAGGCAGACCCGCTTGGCCCCGGCGCCGACGGCCTTGGCAGCCAGTTCGGCGGCCTCGTCGGTCTTGATCCAGGAGTACTTCAGGATCTCGGCTTCGCTGCCGAGCCGCTGGGAGCAGTAGAAGCAGTCCTCGGGGCACAGTCCGGACTTCATGTTCACCAGGTAGTTGAGCTTCACCCGGTTCCCGAAGAAGGCCCGCCGCACGCGCCCGGCGGCCGCGACGACGTCCAGCACGTCGGCATCGGAGCCGGCCAGCAGCGCCAGGGCCTGCTCGCGGGTCGGCGCCCGGCGCTCCAGGGCGGCGTCGACCAGGTCGGAGAGCAGAGTGTCGAGGGCGTGGTGGGGCGAGAGGGGCTGGGTCATGCTCCTCATCGTGGCGCGGCGCCCGGGCGGCCGGTGATCGGCGGCTGCCACAAGATCAAGGGGTGAACGTTGTGGGGTTCGTTCTGGCGCGCGCCGCGGTCCATGGCATGCTGCTCGGGATGAACACCTCTGATTCGAGCGGTCGCGGCGGTCCGGGCAGTCTGAGCGGCATACGGCCGGCCGTGGCGCTGGCCGCCTCGCTGGCGGTGGTGGCGCTGGCCGCGGGGTGCGGCGGTTCGAAGTCCGCCGCGGCGGCGGGCACGTCCTCCGGCTCGGCGACGACCGGCGCCGCGGGGTCGTCGGCATCGGCTTCGTCGTCGGCATCGGCTTCGTCGTCGTCCTCGGCGGGAGTCGCGGACGGCGGTGCGAGCCCGTCGGTCGCCGGGTCCGGCTCCTCCTCGCTGCCGCCGAAGCCGACCACCCCGGGTCCGGGCGGGCCGCGCGACTGTTCGACCGACATGCTGAAGTTCACGATCGCGTCGCTGCACGAGCCGATCAACCACGTGATGATCTCGGCGCAGAACATCTCGCCGCTGCCGTGCCATCTGAACAAGTACCCGCTGTTGCGCACCTTCCAGGCGCAGCAGACGCCGATCGCGGTGGCCGAGGCGACCAAGCCGGCGGTCGCGCTGGTGCTGCAGCCCGGCGCCACGGCGTACGCCGGTGTGATGACCAACTCCGCGGACGGTTCGGGCACGGACGGCAGGAACGTCCCGTCGCTGGTCCTGCAGTTGCAGGCGAGCAGCGCCGAAGCCGGCGGGGTGGGCCGGCCGGCCTCGGTGGTGATGCCGCACGACGCGCAGTACGTCGACAGCTCGGCGGTCGTCACCTATTGGGAGAGCGACATCGCCACCGCGACCTACTAGGTCTGCCCGGGTCCGCCGAAAGAACATTCGATCATCGCCCGACAGGCGGGGGCATCCGGCGCCTGTTACGGTCGGGATGGTTGCGACGCCCGAGCCGCGAGGAGATCCGCCCGATGCCCAAGCTTTCCCCCGCCGACGCCGCCCAGCCGGTGGTCAGTCCCCTGACCTCGGCGGCGATGTTCCTGGTGCTGACCGTCGAGGACGGCGGCGAGGACGCGGTCCGGGAGGTCGTCCCCGATCTGAGCGCGTACGCGCGTGCGGTGGGGTTCGGGTATCCACGCGGCGGTCTGGCCTGTGTCACCGGTTTCGGCTCGGCGGTGTGGGACCGGCTGTTCGGCGGGCCGCGGCCGGCCGAACTGCATCCGTTCGCGGCGCTGGACGGGCCGCGGCATTCGGCGCCGGCCACCCCCGGGGACATCCTGCTGCACATCCGGGCCCAGCATCTGGACCTGTGCTACGACTTCGTCGAGCACGTGCTGACGCGCCTGGGCGGTGCGGTGAAGGTCGTGGACGAGGTCCACGGCTTCCGCTACCACGACAACCGGGACCTGCTGGGTTTCGTGGACGGCACCGAGAACCCCGAGGGCCACGAGGCGGTCGAGGCGGCTCTGGTGGACGCCGAGCGGGATCCGGAGTTCGTCGGCGGCAGCTATGTGATCGTGCAGAAGTACACGCACGACATGGCCGCGTGGCGAACGCTGTCGGACACCGAGCAGGCGCTGGTCGTCGGCCGCACCAAGACCGACAACATGGAGCTGTCGGACGCGGTGAAGCCGAAGACCTCGCACGTGGCGCTGAACACGATCGTCGGCCCGGACGGCGAGGAGCAGGACATCCTGCGGCACAACATGGCCTTCGGCTCGTTCCGGGAGGGCGAGGCCGGCACCTACTTCATCGGGTACTGCGCCACTCCCACTGTGACCGAGCAGATGCTGCGGAACATGTTTCTCGGCGACGAGGAGGGAAACACGGACCGGATCCTGGACTTCTCGACCGCGATCACCGGAGGGCTGTTCTTCGTGCCGGCCATGGACTTCCTGGACGATCCGCCGCCGGCTCCCGGCGACGACTCCCCGGCGCCCGACGCGTCTCCCTTCGACCCACCCGCTGCGGCGTCCGCGCCGCCCGCACGACCTCGGCCCACTGATGGATCGTTGGGCCTCGGAAGCCTGAAACGGAGCTGACCTATGAACAACCTGCACCGCGACCTCGCCCCGATCGGCGATGCCGCCTGGGAGCAGATCGAGGAGGAGGCCCGCCGCACGGTGCTGCAGTACCTGGCCTTCCGGCGCGTCGTGGACGTGGCGGGCCCGGCGGGCCTGGAACTCGGCGCGGTCGGCGACGGCCACACCGCGGCGATCGCCGCGCCGCACGACGGCGTGCAGGCCCGGCTGCGCAGCGCCCAACCGCTGGTGGAGGTGCGGATCCCGTTCGAGCTGGACCGCTCGGCCATCGACGACGTGGAGCGCGGCGCGCAGGACAGCGACTGGCAGCCGCTGAAGGACGCGGCGAAGATCGCGGCGTTCACCGAGGACCGGGCGGTCGCCGACGGCTACGCGGCGGCGGGCATCACCGGGCTGCGGCCATTCGCCAGCAACGCGTCGATGCTGCAGCCCGAGGACCCGGCCGACTACCCGACGACCGTGGCGCGGATGGCCACGCAGCTGAAGCTGGCCGGTATCGAAGGGCCCTACCACCTGGTGCTGGGCGCGGACGCCTACCAGACGCTGTCGGACGCGGTGGACCACGGCTACCCGGTCGCCGAGCACGTGGCGCGGCTGATCGACGGCGAGGTGATCTGGGCGCCGGCGATCAGCGGCGGCGTGCTGCTGTCCGGGCGCGGCGGCGACTACTGCCTGCAGCTGGGGCAGGACCTGTCGATCGGGTACGAGTCGCACACCGCGGAGAAGGTGCGGCTGTACTTCACGCAGTCGTTCACGTTCCTGCCGTACACCGCCGAGGCCGCGGTGCCGCTGAGCGGCAGCGGCGACGGCGGGCGCGGCGGCAAGCCGTCCAGGGCGGCTAAGCGGTCGCGGTGACGATCACGTAGCCCTTCGGCTCGCGCCAGAGTCCGCCCGGCAGGGTGCGGAATCTGGCGCGCGCCGCTTTGTCGAGGTCGGCGGTGATGGCCTGGCGCAGTGCCGGCTCCTCCGGAACGCCTTGCAGCGTCAGGATCGAGGCCAGATACGCCACGACCGGCTCCGGCTCGGTGAACAGCAGGGCGTTGTCGCGCCGCAGCACGCGCAGGCCGGCGGGGTCGAAGCTGTGGGCGACCAGGTCGGGGAGGTTGCCGCCGTGCACGTTCTCATCGGGTGAGGGCGGCGCGGTGATGCCGTGGACGGCCAGGACCTCGTGCAGCACGGCCATCAGGTGCGGGTAGGGCGCTTCGCGGTTCACGACCGCGGCGAAGCGGCCGCCGGGGCGCAGGACGCGGCGCACCTCGGCGACGGCGCCGGCCGGGTCGTCGAGGTGGTAAAGCATATGGCGGGCGGTGACGATGTCGAAGGCGCCGTCGGCGAACGGCAGGTGCCGGGCGTCGCCGCGGGCGGCGTGCACGCCGGGGATGCGGGCGCAGGTGGCGGCGGCCTCGGCGGAGAAGTCCAGGGCGGCCAGGGATGCGGTGTGTCCGGCGGCGGCCAGCCGGGCCAGGAAGGTGCCGGTGCCGGGGCCGACGTCGAGCAGGCGGTCGGCGGCGGTGACCGCGGCGGCTTGGAGCACGTCGGCTTCGACGTCGTGCTCGAACTCGCTGTAGCGGCGGTGGGTCTGGATCCTGACGTCCAGCGGGCTCAGGTCGCGGTAGGCACGGTCCACGGCGGTAGTCATGCGGTTCATCATGGCGGCCGCGCGCGGTCAACGGGTCAACGGGTCGGCGGGTCGGCGGGTCGGCGCGCCTTCCGGGCGGCCGGCCTTCCGGACAGCGGGCGTTCTCGGCGGCGGGGCTGCCGCCGCCGAGAACGGCCCGCCCGCTCAGGCCTCCTGCACCCGGACCACGACCGAGACCGGCATGGAGCGCACCGGGTCGGGGCGGACCGAGGCGCCGGTGTGCGGCGAGTCGATCACCAGACCGTTGCCGACGTAGATCCCGACGTGGTGCTGGGTGGGATAGAAGACCACGAGGTCGCCCGGCTCGGCCTTGTTCAGCGAGATGTGCGTGCCGGCCCGCGCCTGCGCGCGCACCGTGCGCGGGATCTTGACGCCGGCGGCCGCCCAGACGTGCTGGGTGAAGCCGGAGCAGTCGAATCCGGCGCGCGTAGTGCCGCCCCAGCGGTAGGGGACGCCGAGCAGGGACAGCGCCTCGTGGACCGCCGTGGCCGCCTTCTTGCTCTTGGCCTCGGGCAGGTACTCCAGCTGGTAGCCGTTGGCATGCCGGGCCGTGCGGAAGCGGTGGGTCGAGCGGTTGTGCGACGTGCCCTGATACCGGGCCGAGGCCTTGGTCCTGCCGGACTTCCACTTGGCGGACTTCGACTTGCCGGACTTCCACTTGCCGGATTTCCATTTGCCGGATTTCCACTTGGTGGCGCGCCGTTTTCGCTCTTCCGGCTGTGGACTCGCTTCCGGCTGTGGACGCTCTTCCGCCGGAGGCGACGTATCGGCCGGGTCCATGAACGCGGACCCGGCGGCGCGTTCGCTGCGCGCAGCGAGCAGCGCCGAGACGGAGGCCGCGGTCAGGGGCGAGGGCGTCGCCAGCGCCGCGTTCTGGAGAGCGGGCCGTTCCGGGGAGCCGCCGAGGCTGTCGGCGGCTGCGGCCAGCAGCGCACCGGCTGCCAGCAGTGCGGAAACGCACCGTGCGGGAGCACGGTGCCCACGTTTATGACATTGCATCCCGTTCACTTCCCTCGGTCTGGCGCAGGACAGGCTCCTGTGATGATCCGAAGATCGTCTTACCGCCGGTGCGAGGGCTCCATGCCTGACCACCCCCGGACGGCGCAGTGCCTTGAAGCGCCACCTGGCCGGGACGGGCAAGGAAGGGTGACCAAAGAAGGAGGCTGAGGGCGGGGCCGCCAAGCTGCCGGGCCACCGGACCGCCGGGCCACCTCCGGACACGACGAAACCGCCCCGCCGTACGGCCCCGTGACCGTCGGAGAGGCGGCGTGTCGCGCTGCCCTGGTTCGGTGCGGGTCGGCCCCCCCGGCCGGTCCGCGCCATCACCCCCCCCTGTCCCGCCTGTCCTGCTGCCGGGATCGGCATCGTCGCCGACCCCGGCCCTGGGACGTTCCCCCTCGCGCCTGACCGCACGGCCCCGTGACCGTCGGACAGACACCCCCTGGCAGCCGGCGCCGGCTTCCCCTTCCGGCACCGCGGCCCGATCCGCCTCGCCGACCGGCCCCGTGACCGGCGGTGAGACAGCCCCCTTCCCCCTCCCGCCGCGCCGCCGCCCCGTACGGCGGCGGCGCGGTGGAAACTCAGCTCCGCGTCATCGGTGCTCGCGGCGCATGCTCACCCGCGCTTGCGGCCGGGCCGTCAGACCCAGCCCGAAGCTCCGGTAAGGACCTTCGCTGTCGACGTTGTCTTCCTGGACGAAATCCGTGTTCACCATGGGAACTATGGGAGCACCGACAGGGCGGGACCCCTCCCCGCCGATCCGAAGTACGCTGCTCGTCGGGCACCACGTATGCCGCCAGAGGAGAATCAGCCGCCGCCGGGCCCGCCGGCGCGGTCGAGGAAATGGGCCACCATGCAAATACGGGACTTCATCCCCCAAGTCCTGCCGCAGAACCTGCCGAGCCTGGCCGGCGGCGTGCCGCCCGCCCCGGCCGGGACGATCTTCGTCAAGGCCGGCCCCAGCGGCTTCGCGGTGCCGCCGCGCAAGTTCACGCTGCACTTCGGCCGGGCCGAGGCGGACGTGCACGTGGTGATCGGCGGCGACGACGAGTTCGTCAGCCGCCTGGCGGGGATCTTCACCTGCGACGGCGACGAGTGGTGGCTGCGCAACGAGGGCCGCCGGCCGATCCTGGTGCCCGGCGCCGAGCCGGTGCTGCGGCACCACGAGGTCTCCGTCGGCCCCGGCTACACGCCGCTGACCATCGAGACCCCGAACCGCCGCACCCACCTGCTGGAGGTGCACATCGTCGGCAACCCGAGCCGCCCGCCCCGCGACATCGGCCAGGCCCGCACCCTGACCTCGGACGTCACCGACCTGTCGCCGGTCGAGCGGCTGATGCTGATCGCCCTGGGCCAGCGCTACCTGCGCCGCGAGCCCTACCCGGCGCCGGTGACCTGGAAGCAGGCCGCCGACGACCTGAACGAGGCCCAGCCCAACCCGGTGCACCCCTGGACCGCCAAGGCCGTGGAGCGCCGCATCTCCGAACTGCGCGCCCGCCTGTCCACCGGGCCCGGCGCGATCCGCGGCATCGTGAAGGAGCCCGGCATGGTCGAGCCGCTCGGCAACACGCTGAACGACAACCTGATCCGGGCCCTGCTGCGCAACGCGACGCTGGTGCCGGAGGACTTGTACGCGCTCGGCGACAACGTCTGAGGCTGATCTCTGAGACTGAGGCGGGCTACGCCTCCCGCGGCCCCCACGCCACCGGCAGCGCGGTCAGAGCCCGCACCCGCGTCCCGACCGTCCACTGGAGCTCCTCGGCGGGCACGGTCAGCCGCAGCTCCGGGAACGCGCCGAACAGCGTCGACAGCCCGATCCGCAGCTCCAGCCGCGCCAGCGGCGCCCCGGCGCAGAAGTGCGGGCCCTGACCGAAGGACATGTGCCGGCGGTCGGGCCGGTGGATGTCGAACGTGTGCGGCTCCGGGAAGCGGGCCGGGTCGAAGTTCGCCGCCGAGATCTGGCCGATGCACGCCTGGCCGGCCTCGACCGTCGTGCCCGAGGGCAGCACCGTGTCCTCGACGGCGACGCGCAGCAGCCCGCCGGTGGAGGTGGAGTCGTAGCGCAGGATCTCCTCCACCGCGTCGGCCCACAGCACCGGATCGGCGCGCAGCTCGGCCAGGACCTCGGGGTGCCGCAGCAGGGTCAGCGTGCCGCGGGCCAGCACCGTGGACGTGGTCTCATAGCCGCCGATGATCAGCGCGAACACCATGCTGACCAGCTCCTGCTCGGCCAGCCGGTCGCCGTCGTCGGCCCGGGCCCGGATCAGGTCGCCGACCAGGCCGGCCCCGGGATCGGCGAGCCGGCCGGCCACCAGGGCCCCGAGGTGCTCGCGGAACTCGGTGATCAGCGCCAGGCGCTCGTCCACCGGCATGCCGGTGTTGGCGATGACGGCGTTGGTCCAGCGCCGGAACTGCGGGATGTCGGCGCGCGCCACCCCCAGCAGCTCGCAGACCACCCGCACCGGCAGCTCCAGGCAGAACACGTCGGCCAGGTCGCCGGCCAGGTCGCCGGCCCGCATGCCGGCCACGACGTCCTCGGCGATCCGCCGGACCAGCGGCTCCCAGGCGGCGACCTTGCGCGGGGCCAGCGCCGGGCTGATCAGGCCGCGCAGGCGGGTGTGCTGCGGCGGGTCCATCGCGGAGATCGAGTACTCGCCGTTGTGGTTGTCGCCGGCCACGAACTCCACCCCGACGTCCAGCGTCGCGCGCCGGGACAGCGCCCGGTGGACGAACTCCGCGTCCTGGTACGTGGTCGCGACGTTCACCACCGCGCCGCTCGGCGCGCGCAGCCGGGACACCGGGCAGGCGGCGCGCAGCTCGTCGAAGGCCGGGGAGGGGCCGCCGAACAGTCCGGCGGAAAAGGGGAAATCGTCTATGTGTGTACTGTCTGCGGCGTCGGTCGAAGGCATGAGGATCACCATGACAAATCAGGACCCTGTTGGGTAGCCCTTCACACCCGCGCGTCGTGGCCGTCCGCCCGCAGCCCGTCCACGACCTGCTTCACCTCGTGCGCCCGATCGCGCGGGCACACCAGCAGCGCGTCCTCGGTGTCCACGACCACCACGTCGCGCAGGCCCACCACCGCCACCACCCGGCCGGTCGTGGACACCACCACCGAGTCCTCGACCCCGCGCAGCGTCGGGACCGCGGCGTCGGTGAGGACCACGTTGCCGTCGGCGTCGCCGTCCAGCGACTCCCCCAGCGAGTGGAAGTCGCCGATGTCGCTCCAGGGGAAGTCGGCCGGGACGGTGGCCACCCGGCCGGCCGCGGCGGCGCCCTCCATCACGCCGTAGTCCACCGAGATCTTCTCCAGGTCGTCCCACACGCCGCCGAACACGGTCTCGTGATCCGGGCCGTCCCAGGCCTCGACGATGGCGTCGATGCCGGCCCGCAGCCGCGGACGCTGCCGCTCCAGCTCGGCCAGGAAGGCCCGGACCTGGAAGACGAACATCCCGGCGTTCCACAGGTAGTCCCCCGACGCCAGGTAGCCGGCGGCGACCTCGGCCGAGGGCTTCTCGCGGAACTCCGCGACCCGGTGCACGCCGGGCGAGAGCGGCTCGGCCAGGCGCAGGTAGCCGAAGCCGGTCTCGGCGCGCGTCGGCCGGATCCCCACGGTCACCAGCGCCCCGGTCCCGGCCGCGGCGGCGGCCAGCCGGATCAGCTCCTCGAACCGCTCCTGCCGCCCTATGAGGTGGTCGGCGGAGTACACGGCCACCACCGCGTCCGGATCGCGCCGGGCGATCACCGCGGCGGCCAGCGCGATCGCCGCCAGCGAGTCCCGCGGCGCCGGCTCCACCAGGATGTTGTCCTCGGGCACCGCCGGCAGCTGGCGGGCCACCGCCGCGGCGTGCGCGACACCGGTCACGACGTACACCTGGTCCGGCTGCGACAACGCGGACACCCGGGCCGCGGTCGCCTGCAGCAGTGTCTGTTCGGTTCCGCCGAGACGGTGCAGGAACTTCGGATTCGCGGCCCGGGACAGGGGCCACAACCGGGTTCCGCTGCCGCCGGCCAGGATCATCGAGTACACGCGAGGACACCTTCCGAGGAGGGGGACGGGTTCCGAGGAGGGGACAAGCTCCCTGATACATTCCCCGGTCTTCCGACCGGCGCACCCCGGATCGTCCGCTGTGCCTCCTATGGCAGGATTCCGCGGTACTCGATCGACATTCAGCCCTCGAACACGTAGCGGCCGCCGGCATCGCGCCGCAGCTCGACGGTGCCGGTGACGGCGTCGACGTTCAGCGGCCCGTAGATGTGCGGGAACGGCTCGGCCGCGCCGGGCACCGGGTCGTACTTCAGCGGCGCGGTCAGCCGCTCGGGGTCGATGACCAGCAGCACCAGGTCCTCGGCGGCCACGTCGGCGTAGTACCTGTTCGCGACGCCCTCGACCTGGCCGGCGGTGGAGGCGTGGATGAAGCCCTCCTGCTCGACGGTCACGCCGCGGGTGGAGACGTGGTACTGCCCGGCAGCCTGGGCGTCGGCCCAGTCGGTGCGCAGGGCGATGTGGTAGATCGTCATGCTCCAGTCTGGCCCGAGCCGACCGCCGGTGTCACAGCCTGGTCGTGTCACAGCTTGGTCGTGTCACAGCCCCATCGTGTCGCGGCACCATTGGCCGCCCGGACTAGGCCTGCCGACCGATGCGGCCGGCGGCCGGCGATGGCTAGCCTGACCGACGTGAACGTTCTGGCGCCCCTTCTCCGTGGCCTCCGACAGCTCGCCGCGTGGCGGGTGCCGGCCGCCTGGTTCGACACGTTCGTCCGGGGCGGGGCGATCCTGTTCGCGGGGATGGTGTTCGACACCATGCCCAGCGGCCCCCAGCCGCTGTTCTTCGGCCCGGTCACCGTGCACTTCGGGGGTGTGCAGCGGATGGAGCTCGCTGTGCTGTCGGCCGTGCCGATCCTGGTGTGCCGCCGCCGGCCGATGACCGCGCTGGCCGGGGTGTTGGCCGGGGCGGTGGTGCTCGCGGCGGTCGGCGAGGCCAGTGCCATGTCGGTGCTCGGCGCGACCGTGCTGGTCGCCGTCGTCGCCGCCGCCCGGCCGCGGTGGGTCGGGGTGGCGGCCGCGGTCGGGACGTTCGCGGCCTGGGCGCTGCTGAAGGAGGCGACCACGCCGTCCGGGACCACCCCCTACGGCCGGCTCGGCAACGCCTTGCTGCTGGTGGCCGTCGCGTTCACCGGCGGGGTGCTGGTCCGGGAGCGGCGCGAGCACGGCAGGGCCCTGCGGGAGCAGGTCGCGACCAGCGCCGTGACCGCCGAGCGGCTGCGGATCGCCCGCGAGCTGCACGACATGGTGGCGCACAGCATCGGGATCGTGGCGATCCAGGCCGGGGCGGCCAAGCGCTGCATCCAGACGCAGCCGGTGCTGGCCGCGCAGGCGCTGGACGTCATCGAGACCACCAGCCGCGAGACTCTGACCGGGCTGCGGCACATGCTGGTCGCGCTGCGCAAGGCCGAGGCCGACCGCGACGGCCTGGCGCCGACGCCGGGGCTGGACGACCTGCCGGCGCTGGCCGACAACGCCGCGAAGGCCGGGGTCGCGGTCCAGATGCGCTTCGACGGCGAGCGCCGGGTGCTGCCGGCGGAGGTGGATCTGTCGGTGTATCGGATCGTGCAGGAGTCGGTGACGAACGTGGTGCGGCACGCCGGCACCCGGCGGTGCCGGGTGGCGATCGCGTTCCAGCCGCGGGACGTGGTGATCGAGGTGACCGACCAGGGCCGCGGCGCGCTCGCCGAGGCCCCGCGGGCCGGCGGGTTCGGGCTGGCCGGGATGCGCGAGCGGGTGTCGCTGCTGCACGGGTCCTTCGACGCCGGGCCGCTGCCGGAGGGCGGGTTCCGGGTGCGGGCGCGGATCCCGGCATGACCGGCACGCCCACCGGCACCCACACCGGCTCCGGCACCGGCACCGCCGGCGCGATCAGGGTCCTGCTCGCCGACGACCAGCCGCTGATCCGCGCCGGGCTGGTGATGGTGATCACCGACGCCCCGGACATCGAGGTGGTCGGCCAGGCCGGCAGCGGCGCCGAGGCCCTGCGCCTGGTGCACGACCTGCGCCCGGACGTGGTGGTGATGGACATCCGGATGCCCGGCCTGGACGGCATCGCGGCCACCGCCCGCATCAGGGCCGAGGCACCGGCGACCAAGGTGCTGATGCTCACCACGTTCGACGACGACGAGAACGTCTACGGCGCGCTGCGCGCCGGGGCCAGCGGCTTCCTGCTCAAGGACATGGCCCTGGACGACATCCTGGCCGCGGTGCGGGTGGTGGCCGCCGGCGACGCGCTGATCGCGCCGAGCGTGACCCGGCGCCTGATCGCGGACTTCGCCGACCGGGGCGGTGCGCCGGAGCGGGAGCGGCGAGCCGACCGGGACCCGCGCGCCGACCGACGGCCGCACCCGGACCGCGCCCTGCCAGCCGGCATCACAGAGCGCGAACACGAAGTCCTGACCCTGGTCGCCCGCGGCCTGGCCAACAGCGAGATCGCCGCCGAGCTGGTGATCAGCGTGGCCACGGCCAAGACGCACGTCGCGAACCTGTTGACCAAGCTGGCCGCGCGCGACCGGATCCAGCTGGTCATCCTGGCCTACGAGGCCGGGATCACCGGCTAGCTGTCGCGCCCGACAGAACTGTCGGGCACCCGCCACAAACATCCCGCAACGGGTTGTCCGACGGGCGGACACCTGAAAGCATTCCGCGCATGGAGATCAGTGAGTCACCGCTGGCCGAGGCCGGCCGGCGTTTCTTCAGCCCGGAGAACGCCAAGACGTGGATCGAGCTGTTGCGCCCGGGGTTCCACCTGCGCGAGCAGAACGAAGGTGAGCCGCTGGTCGGCTATCTCGGCGGGGAGCCGCTGCTGCCGGCCGACGTCGAGTGGCCGCAGTGGGAGGGCCACGGGCCGCTGTCGTTCGTGGCGGCAGTGGACTGCGACGAGTTCCCGGTGGCGGAACTGGACATCCCCGTGCCGGACTCCGGCATGCTGTTCTTCTTCTACTTCAACGGCATCGGCGAGGACGCCGTGCAGTACCTGGACCCGGACAGCGTCAAGGGCGGCACCCGGGTGATCTACGTGCCCGAGGGCACCGAGAACGTGGCCCCGCGCTCGGCGCCGGAGGGCCTGGAGGCCTTCCCGCGGGTGATGCTCACCGGCGAGTTGATAGCGACCGCCCCCGACAACGAGAACGCTGCCCTGGTCGCGGCGTTCGGCGGGCCGGGCGAGGACCCGGCCGCCGACGACGACTACACCGAGTACCCGACGGTCGGCGACGACGACGGCGACGGCTTCTACGACGCCCTGACCACCTTCCGCCGCGACCACTCCCCGCACCACCGCGTCGGCGGCTACGCCCTGCCCAAGGCCGGCTCGGTCACCAAGGAGGTCGCACACGTCCTGGCCCCCGGCGACGACGAGGCCGCCAAGGCCGCCCGCAAGGAGCTGCTGCCCGAGCTGGTGATGCTGCTGCAGGTCGACAGCGACGGCCGCGCGGCCATGGAGTGGGGCGACACCGGCCGGCTGTACTGGATGATCCGCCGCGAGGACCTGGCCGCCCGCGCCTTCGACAAAGCCACGTTCACCTGGCAGAGCGAGTAGCGATCGACCGCCGGCGCGCGCGCCGGTCCGCACCCGTGAGCGGCGCCGTCCTCGATGGACGGCGCCGCTCGCGTTGTCTCAGAACTCTGAATCGCATTGCCCAGTGAATCAGGGTCGTGAGACGCTGCCGTAATGATCATTACATCTGCACATCCGCCGCGGCGTGCCCTGCCACATCGGCTGCCGGCCCTGCTCGGCGCACTCCTCATCGCCCTCACGGCCCTCACGGCGCTCATCGCCGCACCGACCGCCGCCCGGGCCGACTCCTCGCTGCCCTGCGACATCTACGGCGCGGCCGGAACCCCGTGCGTGGCGGCGCACAGCAGCGTGCGCGCACTGATATCCGGATACAACGGCCCCCTCTACCAGGTCAGAAGGAACACCAACGGCGCGACGCAGGACATCGGCCTGCTGTCCCCCGGCGGCTATGTCAACGCGGCCGAGCAAGACGCCTTCTGCGGCGCCGTGAGCTGCACCATCACGAAGATCTACGACCAGACCTCCCGCCACAACGACCTGTCGCTGGCCCCGGCAGGGACGCAGGAGGGCGTCGGCGCCAGCCACGGCGCCGACGCCAACACGCTGGCCATCACCGTGGCCGGGCACAAGGCATACGGGATCTGGATCACGCAGGGCTCCGGTTACCGCTTCACCGGCGCGGCCAACGGCGTGGCGGTGAACGGGCAGCCCGAGGGCGTTTACATGGTGGCCAGTGGGACGCACACCGCTAATACATGCTGTTTTGACTACGGCAACGCCGAGGCGGCGCCCGCGGACACGGGCAACGGCCACATGGACGCGGTCAGCATCGCCACCACGTGCTTCTTCTCCGTCATCGCCCCGTGCACCGGCCAGGGTCCCTGGGTCGAGGCCGACATGGAGAACGGGATGTTCCTGGGCGACAACGGCGCCAACGCCGCCAACACCGGCAATGCCAGCTCCTATGTCACGGCGATGCTCAAGAACAACGGGCAGACCACATACGCGCTGAAGGGAGGAAACGCCCAAGGCGGCGGCCTGACGACCTACTACAACGGGAACCTTCCAGTGCCGGTCCTCCAGGAACAAATGGGCAAAGGCGTCTACCAGCCCATGAGCCAGGAAGGCGGCATCATCCTGGGCATCGGCGGCGACAACAGCGACTACTCCACGGGCACGTTCTTCGAGGGCGTGATGACCGCCGGCTACCCGACCGACGCGGCCGACAACGCCGTCCAGGCGAACATCACCTCCGTCGGGTACTCGGGACAGACCGCCATCCCGAACAACCCGCACAGCATCCAGTCCGGCGCGACCGCGACGATCCTGGACCACAACGGCGCCACGGTCACCTACGCCCTGGGCGCCGACGGCAACATCGACGAGAACTACCAGACCGTCCCCGGTGGCGGCGGCTGGAAGGGCTGGGAGCTCTACCTCAACCAGCCGAACGGCCCGCTCGCCCCCTTCGTCAGCGCACCCAGCGTGTTCGTGGACAGCGCCGGCCATACGGTCGTGACCGCCATCGACACCACCGGCAATGTCGAAGAGGACTACCAGACGGTTCCCGCGGCCGCACCGTGGTCCGGCTGGCATTACTACAACCACTCCGCGCTGCCGGCCGGCGTCAGGTTCATCGGCACGCCGTACGCCACCCACGACGCGAGCGGAGTCAACGTCACCTACGCCACCGGGACCGACGGCAACGTCTACGAGGACTTCTTCACCCGGTCGAAGGGCACCTGGTCGGGCTGGGAGACCGCCCTCACCGACGCCGACCGCGCCCACGAATGGGAGATCGTCAGCCCTCCGAGCGTGTTCGTCGACGGCACGGGCCATGTGGTCGTGACGGCCATCGACAGCTCGGGGAACGTGCTCGAGAACTACCAAGTCAACCCCGGTACGGCGCCGTGGTCCGGCTGGCACACCTACAACAACTCCCCGCTCCCGGCCGGCGTCAGGTTCATCGGCACGCCGTTCTCCACCCACGACGACAACAACGTCAACGTCACCTGGGTGACCGGGACCGACGGCAACGTCTACGAGGACTTCTTCACCCGGGCCACCGGCAACTGGTCGGGCTGGGAACTCAACCTCAACCTGGGCCGCGGCGGCGAATCCTTCGTCAGCTCACCCAGCGGCTTCGCGGACTCGGTCGGCAAGATGGTCGTGACCGCCCTGGACTCCAGCGGCAACTTGCAGGAGACGTACCAGCAGAGCCCGCGCGCCGCACCGTGGACCGGCTGGCACACCTACACCAACTCCCCGATGCCGGCCGGCGTCACGTTCATGGGGATGCCGAACTCCTTGAAGGACAAGAACGGCACGAACGTCACCTACGTGCTGGGCTCTGACGGCAAGGAATACGAGAACTACCTGGTCAACCACACCTGGTTCGGCTGGGAGCTGGCGCTCGGGACGCCGCCGGTGTTCCTCGGCCAGATGTAGCACACCGCCGGCATAACCGGTTGCGGGAGACGGGGGGGCGGCTGCGGGAGACGGGGGGCGGCGGACCTCGTCCCTAGTCCCCCGTCTCCCCCAACAACCGCTCATGCAGCGCCACCACCGCGTTGTACGCGCTCATCACGTCGGCCAGGTCCCGCGTCTCCGGAATCGTCTGCTCCGCCGAGATCCTGATCATGTCCGCCTGCTCCCGCAGCACCGCGTACTGCTCCACCCGCGGCGCCTGCGCCATGATCTCCTTCAGCGCCTGCAGCTCCCGGATCATCACCGAGGGCATCCCGCGGCTGGTCTGGCGCACCTTCTCGAAGCCGCGCCGGACCAGCCGGTCGTAGGAGGCCTGGGTCCGGATCAGCCGCACATGCCCGGCCCGGTCCCGGTGCACCACCTGCGGGTTCCAGTGCAGCGCGACCTGGCGCAGGCTGTCGCCGAGCCAGTCGATGCAGGTCAGCGCGGTGAACGGGTCGTTCACTGCCGGGGACAGCGCCCGGACGGCGATCTCCACCAGCTGGTCGATGCCGAACGAGATGTCCTGTGTCAGGGAGCGGTACGGCCCGCTCAGGTGCGCGCGCCGCAGTGACTCCTTGACGTGCGGCGCCGCTTCCGGCGGGGTCACGGTGGCCAGGAGCCGGCCGGCGACGATGAAGTGCCCGGGGCGGTAGAGCAGGTGGATCACCGCGTCGGCGTCGGTGGCGATGCGGACCAGCTTGGAGTGCGAGACGTACTGCAGGTATCCGCTCTCCGAGGCGGTCACGACGCCGTGTTCGGCGTCCATCGCGGCCAGGATCTCCAGCGGCGAGGGCCCCACCCGCGGGCCGCCGGCCGGCGGGTTGGCCTCGTCCTCGATCGCCTTGACCACGTCCCCGGCGATGGAGGCGATGACGTAGGGCAGCTGGATCTGCACCGCGATGTGGTGGATGAAGTAGATCAGGATGAAGACGTCCAGCAGCGACAGGAACAGCACCGCGCTGATCGAGGCGTGCGGGACGAAGTCGCCGTGCTTGCCGGGGCCGATGGAGATCAGCACCAGGATCGCGAAGGTGAAGGTGCCGACGAAGGTGCCCAGCGTCCACTGCGTCCCGCGGTCGCGCATGAAGTTGCGCAGCATCCGCGGCCCGAGCTGGTTCGCGGCCAGCGTCAGGGCCACCAGGATCACCGAGAACACCACGCCGATGACGGTGATGATGGCGGCGGCCAGCGCGGCCAGGATCTGCCGGGAGGCGTCCGCGGTGCCGCTGATCACCCAGGACGGCAGCTTCACCGAGCCGTTGTAGGCCGCCCGGTCCAGCAGGTTGCAGCCCCAGAACAGCAGGAACGCCGCGCCGACCTCCAGCGTGGGCACCCACCACAGGCTGGTGCGCAGCGCCTCCCGGCGCCAGCCGGGCCGCAGCTCGACGTGCGTCAACGCGGCTCCTGTCCCGAAGTGAGCGGTCCCGAAGTGAGCGCAAGTACAGCAATTCTCGTCTGGTGGATCTCCCCGGGTACGGATCTGACGCCCTGAATGGGCCATCCGGGTAGCGCCGGCGCCGTCGGCGGGCGGAAAGTCGGCACCGTGAACTCCTCGCGGGACGCCGCCAAACAGCCCGAGCCTCCGCTGGAACCCTCGGTCGGAGCCGTCCCGCACGCACCGGCCGGCTCGCACCCCTACCGCCATCCGGCCGCCGGCTGGGGCGCCGCCAAGAGCGTCACCCGCGTCCTGCTGGAGCAGGGCGAGCTGCGCGAGGGCACGCGGGCGATCCTGAAGATGAACCACGAGAACGGCGGCTTCGACTGCCCGGGATGCGCCTGGCCGGACTCCCTCAAGGGCATCCACCTGGACATCTGCGAGAACGGGATCAAGCATGTCACCTGGGAGATGACGCGCAAGCGCGTCGGCCGGGAGTTCTTCGCCGCGCACACCGTCTCCGAGCTCGAAGAATGGTCGGACTTCAAGCTGGAGGACCAGGGCCGGCTCACCGAGCCGCTGGTCTACGACGCCGAGACCGACCATTACGTGCCGATCGCCTGGAAGGACGCTTTCGAGCTGATCGGCAGCACCCTGCGCGGGCTCGACAGCCCGAACCAGGCCGCCTACTACACCTCGGGCCGGCTGGGCAACGAGGCCACGTTCCTGTACCAGCTGATGGCCCGCGAGCTGGGCACGAACAACCTGCCGGACTGCTCCAACATGTGCCACGAGGCCAGCGGCCGGGCCCTGACCGCGGCGCTGGGCACCGCCAAGGGCACCTGTGACCTGAAGGACTGGGAGAGCACCGACGCCCTGTTCATCCTGGGCGTCAACGCCGCCTCCAACGCCCCGCGCATGCTGACCGCGCTGGCCGAGGCCTACCGGCGCGGCGCGCAGATCGTGCACATCAACCCGCTCGTCGAGGCCGCCGCCACCCGCACGATCGTGCCGCACGAGTTCGCGCAGATGGCGATGGACAAGGCCACGAAGACCAGCACCCTGAACATCCAGCCGCGCATCGGCGGCGACATGGCCCTGATCCGCGGCATGGCCAAGGCGGTGCTGGAGTGGGCCCAGGGCGACCCCAAGGCACTGGACGAGGAGTTCATCGACCGGCACACCCAGGGCTACGAGGAGTACCGCGCCCTCGTCGAGGCCACGAGCTGGGACGAGATCGAGCGGCAGTCGGCGGTCGGCCGCCAGGACATCGTCAAGGCCGCGCAGGTCTACCGCGACGCCGACCGCAGCGTCGTCTGCTGGTGCCTGGGGATCACCCAGCACGAGCACGGCGTCGACACCATCCGGGAGATCGTCAACCTCCTGCTGCTGCGCGGCAACATCGGCCGCGAGGGCGCCGGCCCGTCCCCCGTGCGCGGGCACAGCAACGTGCAGGGCAACCGCACCTGCGGCATCGATCACCGGCCCGGCGCGGAGTTCCTGGACCGGCTGGCCCAGGTGTGCCGGATCGATCCGCCGCGCGAGTTCGGCCTGGACACGGTCCGCACCGTGCAGGCCATGCACAGGGGCGAGGTGAAGGTGTTCTGCGGCATGGGCGGCAACTTCGCCCTGGCCGCCCCGGACACCCGCTACACCTACGAGGCGCTGCGGAACTGCGAGCTGACCTTCCACGTCAGCACCAAGCTGAACCGCAGCCACCTGGTGCACGGCAAGAAGGCGCTGATCCTGCCGTGCCTGGGCCGCACCGAGAAGGACCACCAGCGCGGCGGCGTGCAGCAGATGTCGGTCGAGGACTCCATGAGCATGGTGCACCTGAGCCTCGGAATGAAGAAGCCGGCCTCGCCGTACCTGCTGTCGGAGCCGGCGATCATCGCCGGGATCGCCAAGGCGGCGCTGCCGCGGACCAAGACGCCGTGGGACTGGTACGTCCAGGACTACGACCGCATCCGCGACACCATGGCCAAGGTGCTGGAGGGCTTCGAGGACTTCAATCGGCGCGTCCGGCTCCCCCTGGGCTTCCGCATCAAGCAGCCGGCCCGCGAGCTGGTGTTCCTGACCCCCTCGGGCAAGGCCGAGTTCTCCACCGCGCCGCTGCCGAACACCGTCCCGGCGCCCGGCACGCTCCTGCTGGGCACGATGCGCTCGCACGACCAGTGGAACACCACCATCTACAGCGACGACGACCGCTACCGCGGCATCAAGAACCTGCGGACCCTGGTGTTGATGAACAAGAAGGACATGCGCGAGCGTGGCATCGCACAGTTCGACCCGGTGGACATCGTGGCGACCTCCAAGGACGGCTCGCAGCGTGCGCTGAACGGTTTCTCGGCCGTCGAGTACGCCCTCCCGCGCGGCTGCGCCGCTGGCTACATGCCGGAGATGAACGTGCTGGTCGGCATCAAGGACTACAGCCGGCAGAGCGACCAGCCGCTGATGAAGAACCTGAAGGTGACGATCAAGCGGTCGAAGGCCGGCGCCGGGCCGCAGTCGAAAACTGTGACGGCCCGTGCGCCGCGGGCGAGCGTCACGGCACAATAGGCGGGATGTTCGACCACGGGGGGGGAACTGAGGCATGCACGCGTTCCTGCAGGCGCTGCCCGCGCTGCTCGGCGTCCTGTTCGGCGCGGGCGCGACCTACCTGACCTGGATCGCGGCCATCGAGGCCAGCAGCCAGGCCAGGCGTGGTTTCTACGCCGCGGTCCGGCACGATCTGGGGATCCCGACGACCGGGTCCACCGAGGTGTTCGAGTGGCAGATGACCAAGTACCTCCTGGAGAAGAGCGCGGCAGCCGACTGAGCGGCGCACCCGCAGCCAACCCGGGGCCGACCCGCGGCCGACCCCGCGGCCGACCACACGAATGGATTAGGCGACAGGTCCGCGCCCGCCCGCCGGGGCCACAGTGGCGGGGTGGACATCTCCGAACTGACGCCCGAAACCCTGGCCACGCTGCGCACCCCGCGTCCCTATCCGGCGGTCACGATGGTCATGCCGGTGGACCCCAAGGCGCCCTTCAGCGAGAAGGACCGCATCCTGCTGCGCGGCCTGTGCACCGAGGCGCAGCGCCAGCTGGCCGAGGACCAGGACGTCGAGCGCGACGTGCGGCTGGCGCTGCGCGACGGCAAGCTCTCCCCGGACACCGTCGCCGAGCTGGTCGACCCGGGGGTCCCGGCCGGCGAGCTGGTCGTCTACCTCAGCGCCACCGAACCGGCGCAGGTCTGGCAGGTGCCCACAGACGCCGAGGTCCAGCCCCGGGTGGAGTTCGCCGACCGGTACCTGACCCGCTACCTGGCCGCCGCCGAGCAGCGCTCGTGGCCGTACCTGGTACTGGTGCTGGACCAGGAGATGTGCCGGCTCTACCGGGGCTCGGCCTCGCGGCTGCGCGAGGTGAAGGAGCACGGCTTCCCCGAACCGCCGGCCATCCCGTCGCCGGAGGACGCGGTCCCGGGGCCGATCCCGCGCGCGCAGCCGTACGAGGCGCACGAGGAATACGTCAAGCAGTACCTGCGCACCGTCGACAAGAACCTGGGCCGCGCGCTGAAGGCCCACAACGGCCTGCCGCTGTTCGTCATCGGCGGCGACAAGATCCTCGCGGCCTACCTGGACCTCACCAACTACCGCGACCTGGTCGCCGACACCCTGCCGCTGACCGGCATGGACAAGGACTCCCCCACCGACCTGGCCAAGCGCGTGGCCCCGGCGGTCGAGGCGTACCGCGCCGAGCAGGTCGCCGAGGCGGTGCGGGAGCTGGAGGACTCGCGCTCCCAGAACCGCTATGCCGGCGGCCCGGCCGAGGTGTGGACGGCGATCGCCGACAAGCGGGTGCAGCGGCTGATCGTCGAGGAGGGCCTGCTGATCGCCGGCACGACCGACGCCGACGGCCGCCAGCTGACGACCGTGCCCTACCCGGAGCCGGTGACGCTGCCGCAGCCGAAGGAGGACCTCGAGCGGCCGGAGCCGGGCCTGGTCACCGACATCGTGGAGCAGTTGGTGGAGAACGCCGTCGAGAGCGGGGCGCTGGTGTTGTTCGTGCCGGACGGGACGCTGGCGGACTCGGCGGGAGTGGCGGCGGTACTGCGGTATTGAGGATGACTGAAGCATTATGCTGAGCGCGCCCGACGGTCGGGCGAACCGAGGGGGGTCCTCAGTCCATGCGCGCACGCCGCGTCACCTTCGCCGCGCTCACCACGTTCGGCGCCGCCGTCGGGCTGGTGCCGGCTGCCGCCCACGCGGACTCGACAACGAACACGATCTACGTCGACAGCTCCAACCCGAACTGCGTCGGCAACGCCACCGGCTCGGGCACGCAAGCCGATCCGTACTGCGGCTTGAGCACGCTGTACTCGGTCCAGCCCGGGACCACGGTGCTGGTGGCGCCCGGCCACGGCTACACCTGGGGCCTGCAGCTCAACGCCGCCCCGGACCCGAACTCGGCGCCGATCGTGATCACCGGGGTCGGCGGGCACGTGAAGATCCGCGCCGGCTTCCAGTTCCAGAACGTCGACAACGTGACCGTTCAGGGCTTCGACTTCACGGACGGCGGTGTCTCCGGGTTCGTCGGGTCGCACAACATCTCGGTGCTCCACAACACCTTCACCGCGGACACGCCGACTCCCGGCGCGGCCGTCAGCGGCGCCACGACCGTGGCCGGGAACACCGTCGCCGGCCCCTATGCCAACGGCATCCTGGTCAACGGCGGCCAGACCAACAGCTCGGGCGAGTACACCAAGCCGAACGTCGTGGAAGGCAACGACGTCTCCGGAGTGGCCGCCGGCGGCAAGGCCATCGGCATCTTCGGCCCCAACGTCGAGGTCTCCGACAACCGGGTCCACGGCAACGACACGACCGGCATCTCCAGCAACGCCTACCTGGGCGGCTACGGCGCCGAGCGGATCGTGAACAACATGGTCTGGGCGAACGGCGGACCGGGCATCTCGATCGCCACCGGGATCACGGACTACGTCACGTCGAACACCGTCGTAGGCAACAACGGGGCCCAGATCAGCGTCAGCGACCAGCCCTCGGGCCACGGTCCGGTCTTCGTCCGGAACAACATCGTCGCGTCGCACGACAACACCATGGCCTCCTACTCCGGCACAGTGGCGGCCGCGCCGTCGGCCGGGATCCAGACCGACGCGGCGAGCTGGTCGAGCACGACGATCGAGAGCAACATCGTCGACGTCCCCGGCGGGACCGCCTACACCAACGGCAACGCCTCCTACCAGACCGCCGCGGCACTACAGCAGGCTGGCAAGGGCGCCCACGACATCACCGCCACCCCGGGGCTGAACCCCGACGGCACGCTGAAGGCCGGCTCGCCGGCCATCGACTCGGCGGACTCCGGCGCCGACGGCGAGCAGGCCCAGGACATCGACGGCGGCGCGCGCACCGACGACCCCGCGACCACGAACACCGGGCTCGGCGTCCGCTCCTACGACGACCGCGGCGCCAAGGAGTCCGGCTCGACGCCCGGGACCAGGCCGGACCCGGCCTCCGCGCCGCCGGTCCTGCCGCACACCGACTGCGGCGTCGCGGCCGTGCCGTCCGACCCGGCCGCGGGGAACCCGAACGGGCCGGTGCTGACCTCCACCGACCTGCCGCCCATCGCCGCCGGCAACGGACACAACCTCTTCCAGGGCACCCCCGGCGTGATCCACGCGCACAGCACCGGAGGGACCGGCGGCGTCGTCTGCTTTGAATTCATCGTCGACAGCCAGTCGTTCGGCGGCCTGGGCACCACGGTGGTCCCCGCGGACGCCAACGGCAACGCGGACCTGATCGTCGCGGGCACCAGTTGGGGCAGTCAGTACGTGTCGGTCATCGCCATCGACAAGGCCGGGCATCAGTCGAGCCAGGGCATGTACCAGTTCTACTCGGTGGGCGGTAACGCAGGCACCTACGTCCAGCTCTCCACCGTCGGGGTAACCGGCCAGACGCTGGGGGTCGACGTCACCGGTCACGCCACCACCCTCCCCGCGGGTGCCTCGTACCAGTTCGAGTTCGGAGACGGTTCGGCGACGGCGACCCAGACCGCCGCCACCGCCCGGCACGTCTACACCGCGCCGGGCACCTATGCCGTCGAGGTCAGACTGGTCGACGGCACCGGGGCGATCATCACCGAGGACGCGAAGTACGTCTCCGTCCCGCAGGCCGCCGTCGTGACCCCACCCCCGCCGGGCGGTGGGAACCCGCCGCCGTCCGGTGGCGGGACCCCGCCGCCTCCGCCGGACCCGGGCGCCGGCGGTCCGGCCGTCGGGCGCATCTTCGGCGGGGACCGGTACGGCACCGGCGTGAACGTCTCCCTGAGCCAGTGGCCCGCCGGCAAGGCCGACGCGGTGGTCCTGGCCAAGGGCGGGAACTTCCCGGACGCCCTGTCCGGGGTCCCGCTGGCCGCGCACCACCACGGGCCGCTGCTGCTGACCGACGGGACGTCCCTGGACCCGCAGGTCTCCGCCGAGATCCAGCGCGTCCTGGGCCCCGACCACTCCAAGACCGTCTACATCATGGGCGGGACCAGCGCGGTCAGCCCCGGTGTCCAGCAGGCGGTGCAGCGACTGGGCTACAAGATCACCCGCTACGGCGGCACCGACCGCTACGCCACCGCGCTCCAGGTCGCCGAAAGCTTCGGTCCGACCAGGCACGTGATCGTCGCGACCGGCGCCGACTTCGCCGACGCGCTGTCGGCCGGTCCGCTCGGCGCGGTCGAGGACGCCCCGATCGTGCTGTCCGACAACAAGGTCATGGACGCGGACACCGCGGCCTTCGTGAGCGGGCACTCCGCGATCGAGGCAGTCGGGGGCCAGGCCGTGGACGCCGTGGAGCAGGACGCCAAGATCCCGAGCCGGAGCATCACGCCCCTGTCCGGGTTGAACAGGTATGAGACCTCCAACAATGTCGCGGGTTTCCTGGCCTCCATCGCCAAGCCCGCCCCGACGGGTGCGGCCATGGCCAGCGGCGTGAACTTCCCCGACGCGCTCACCGGCGGCGCGTACGCCGCCAATGCCGGCGAGCCGCTGCTGCTGACCGACCCGCAGACGCTGCCCGCCGTGATCGCCGCCCGGCTGTCCGCGCTGGCGCCGCAGCTGCGGAGCATCACCTTGTTCGGCGGCCCGAACGCGGTCTCGACCGCGGTCGAGAACCAGGTGGTGGAGACGGTCCACGGGCACCGTGTGAGCTGAGGAGCGCGGCCCGGCCCGGCTGCTCCGCGACGGGCAGCCGGGCACCTACCTCCCCAAAGCCTCCAGCATGTCCGCGGCGATCTGCGCCGAAGACTGCGGATTCTGCCCGGTGTGCAGATTCCGGTCGGTCTCGGTGTGCGCCTGGAACGCCGGCCCCTCGACGAAGTCGGCGCCGAGCGCGACGAGCGTGTCCTCCAGCAGGTAGCGCATGTTGTCGGCGAGGCCGCCCTGGCGCTCCTCGGAGTCGGTGAAGGCGGTGAGGCGGTAGCCGGCGACGGTCGGGGTGCCGTCGTCGCGGCGGGCGGCCAGGAACGCGGCCGGACCGTGGCAGACGGCGCCGACCGGCTTGCCGGCCGCCAGGGCCTCGGTGAGCAGCCGGCCGGCGACCTCGTCGGTGGCCAGGTCCTCCAGCGGGGCGTGGCCGCCGGGGACGAAGACCGCCTCGTAGCCGCCGCCCTCGACGTCGTCCAGGACCAGCGGCGTGCGCAGGTCGGGGATGTGGTCGAGTTCGGCGGCGTCGTGGGCGTTCAGGCTGCGCGGGTCCGCCTGCGGCACCATGCCCACCGGCGTGGCGAACTTGACGTCGAACCCGGCCTCGGTGAACGCCTTGTAGGGGACGAGCAGTTCCTCGGCCCAGAAGCCGGTGGTGTGCAAGGTGGCGTCCTTCATCGTCAGCTGGTGCGCGGCGCTGACGATGAACAGGACCCGGGGACGGCCGGCGGCGGCAGCTTGTTCGGACATGGATCCAGGCTCGCAGGCGGGGCGCCGTGGGCAACTCCACGGCGCCGTCCGCGTGAGCGCGCTCGCCGGCGTCCGGCAGTGTCGGTGCCTGCCCGGATCCGGCTGCCGGTGTCCGCCTACCGCTTCGTGAACGCCTCGAAGGTGTTGCTGAACTGCCACGTGTTCTGCGCGATCCCCGAGCAGCTGTCGCTGCCGGCCGTCCCCACGCAGCCGCCGTTGTCCCGCTCCAGGGCCCAGAACGACAGCTCCGCCAGCCCCTTGTCCGCCGCCCAGCGTTCGATGGCGACGGCGTCGGCGGTGGTGGTGACCTCCGGCGGGCCGAAGTCGTCGATGCCGATCATCTCGGTGACGCCGAGGTGGTGGTAGAGCTCTGCGTCGGACTCGTGCGGATAGACGCCGCGCAGCTGCCGCACTACCGCGGCGGCGGCCGTGGCGGTGTCGGCGGCCATCTCGTGCGGCTGGTCGTCGTAGTAGTCGAAGGTCATGATGTTGACGATGTCGATCCGCGCGTGGTTCGCGACCGCGTTCTGGAGCACGCCGACACCGGTCGGCACGTTCAGCCCGGTCATGTTGGTGCCGACCGTGTAGACGAACTGCACCCGCCGCCCGGTCCGCGCGGCCCAGTCCTCGACGATCTTGATCGCCTTGTTCCGCCGGTCCACCCCGGCCGCGTTGGTCTCGGAGTAGTCCTCGACGTCGAAGTCCAGGCGCGTGACGCCGTAGGTGGTGACGACCGACTCGTAGTCCTGCGCGATCTTGTTCACGTCGGTGCAGCTGTCGGCGATCTCCTCCTGCCCGTGGTCGGCGTTGTAGCCGCCGAAGGAGGGCACGACGTCTCCCCCGGCCGCCCGGATCCGCGCGATGTCGGCCCCGTAGTGCGACCAGGCGATCGGCGCGGCGGCGTCCCCGTTCCAGTCGATGTCGCACGAGCCCGGTGCCGGGGTCTGGATGAACGCCAGGGTCAGATACTTGTTGCCGGAGGCGGCGGCCAGCGCGGCCGGGCTGTCGGCGGTGTAGCCCTCGAAGTAGGGCGCGAAGATGTGCTTGGGCAGCTGCCGGCAGTCGGCCGACGCCGTGGCGCCGGTCAGCGACGCGGCGGTGGCCAGCGCGACCACGGCGGTCGCGAGGGTGGTTCGGATGCGCTTCACGGGCCCTCCGCTTTTTCGTCAGTAAGGATTACTAACTGATGCGGGACAGTAGGGCGCGCGAGGCCCCCAGGTCAAGGCCCTGGTTCAAGTCCGGCTTCAGGGTCAGGCTCGACCTGAGGGTGAGGGTGTGAAATCAGTATCGTCGGACGCCGCCGGCGGGTTGGCTCGGCAGGTTCAGCGAGGCCGACCGGGACAAGGAGATCCACGCCGCCATCGGCGCCGGCCGCAAAGCCCTGATCCGGCTGGCGGCGATGCGCGAGCGGCGGCCGGTTCCGATGGAGCTGCTGACCTCGATCGTCCAGCCCGACGAGCTGCCCCGATGGAGAACCAGACGACCGGACGTGGCGAAGCCTGCTTCCGCCACACGCTGGGCGGCAAGACGGTGACCGTGCAGGGAACCGTGGGCGGGGCCATGATCTTCGTTCCGGACGGCGACTGCACCGACCCTGCACCCACTTCTCCCACAGGTACTTGAACGACTCCGCCGAAGTCCGTCTGGTCCGTCACTGTCCTCGACGACTAGCGGTCGCGAGATGATGGGGTCGCCCGGCGAGCACCGACCACCAGGAAGGCCACCGCATGGAGACCCTCGACCTGCATGGCGTCTTCCGAGACGACCGCGCCATCTACCGCACAGTCCAGCAGGCCCTGTTCCGCTGCTCCGCGACCGGCGTCGACGTCCTGCAGATCATCCCCGGGCGCGGCTCGGGCACCCTGAAGCACCGGGTCATGGCCTTCCTGGAACAGCGGCAACTGCGACGCCTCTACGCGCGGGTCGAGGAAGACCCGGACAACGCCGGTCGGATTCTGGTGCACTTCCGGTGACGGCGGCTGTTACAGGTTGTTACACGACAACTCGAACCGCTCCCCCGCCGCACGGCGTCTGACCAGTTGTGACGGACTACTGGAACCACAACGTCGCGCACCACGCCCGCATCGTGCGCGCGATGCCGCCGAACTGCCGCTCGGCGCTGGACGTCGGCTGCGGCGACGGCCTGCTCGCGCGCAAGCTGACCGCGCGCGCGAAGTGGGTCGTGGCCCTGGACGCCTCGCCGACGATGGCCGAGCAGGCCCGCCTGCGCACCGCCGGCCTGGACGTCGAGGTGGTCGAGGCCGACTTCCTGGCCGCGGTCCGCGACGGTGTGCTCCCCCCGCACTCGTTCAGCTTCGTCACCTCCGTCGCCGCCCTGCACCACATGGACCCGGAGGAGGCGCTGCGGGCCATGGCCTCCCTGCTGGAGCCCGGAGGCCGGCTGGTGGTGGCCGGGCTGGCGATGAGCCGCTCGGCCGTGGACTGGCTGATCGCCGCCGCACAGGTCCCGCTGGTGAACACCATCCGGCTCGCCCACGGCGGCAAGTCGGGCCCGGACGGCATGCCGATGAGCTTCGACGCCATTCCGTCCTGGTCCCAGTCCAAGCACACCGCGCTGCAGGCACTGCCCGGCGCGCGCTGGCACAGGACACTGCAACTGCGCTACCTGATCGAGTGGACGGCGCCCGGCCGGGCCCCCATCGAACTGCGGCAGGGCTACACCGCCGCGACCCGGCACCTCACAGTGGATCACCCGCCGCTAGGATGACGCGCATGCTGGCCCTGACACTCACCGGCTTCACCTTCACCCCCGGCGAGCTGGCCGAGATCGTCGCCGTCTACCGGACCAACCCGGTCTACTTCCGGGCGGCCGGCGACTACGACCCCGACCACATCCTCGCCTCCGAGGTCGAAGCCGACCTGCGCGACGAGGTCGGCACGGCCGGCAGCGAGGTCCTGATCGCCCGCGACGAGTCCGGCGAGGCGGTCGGCGTCCTGTGCCTGCTGGACCGCCACCCGACCGACGGCCACCCCTGGATCGGCCTGCTGCTGGTCCACGGCGCGCGCCACCGCCAGGGCCTCGGCCGCCGCCTGGCCGCCCTGGTCGAGGAGCGCTACCGCGCGGCGGGCCGCGAGGGGCTGCGGCTGGCGGTGCTGGAGAACAACCCGTCGGCGCTGGCGTTCTGGAGCGCGCTCGGCTGGCAGGAGATCGACCGGCGCGCCGATATCGCGCATGCGCGGCCGAGCATCGTCATGCACAAGGCGCTCGGCTAGCTGAGTCGGCCCGCCCCGTCGTCAGGCGGCGGGGATAGTCGCGGTCTGCGTCAGCCTCCCCTCGGTGATCTGACCGTTGCTGACCAGGTAGAAGCCGTCGTAGACCTTTGTCGAACCATCTATCTGGAGCGCTTCGAGGTGGACGTCTACCGTGCCGCCTTGCACACCGGTGATGGTCAGGGAGTCATGTGCCGTTCCCGCGAAGCCCGCCGCGAACGCGCTGTAGCTGGAGCCCAAGTTGTCGCCACCCAGCTTCCAGGCTGTGGCGTAGTCCTGCGCATTGATCGCCGCGTAGAACGCCGAGACGACCGAGGCCGGGTCCTGGGCCGCGGGCGTGACGCCCGGTGCCGCGGAGGTCGTGGTGGTCGCCGTCGAGGGTGTCACGATCTTGGTGATCGTCGTCGTCGGTGCGGCGGACTGCGTCGACGTCGGCGACGGCGAGGCCGGCGCACTCGGCTGACTGGCGGTGCCGGTCGTCGACGAGGCACACCCCGCGGCAGCGAATCCCACCGCCGCGATCAGTGCGATGACCCGGGCTCGCATAGCCTCACCCCGCTTGTCCCACCTCCCATCCTCCGCCCGCCCGCGCCGCTTCGCACATCCTGGTGGTTACTTGTTAGTGAGTAGTAACATGCCTGCATGGCACCCTCATCACCGCCGAAGATGACCGCCGACGAGCGCCGCGCCCAGATCCTGGCGATCGCCGCGCAGGAGTTCGCACTCGGGGGCCTGCACGGCACCTCGACCGAGACGATCGCGCGGCGGGCCGGGATCACGCAGGCGTATGTCTTCCGGCTGTTCGGGTCGAAGAAGAACCTTTTCATCCAGGTCGTGCGATCAGCGTTCGAACAGCTCACCGGGGCCATGCGCGACGCCGCCGGACAGAGCACGGGCCTGGCTGCGCTCTCGGCGATGGGCCAGACCTATGACGCGCTGCTCGCCGACCGCACCGCGCTGCTGCTGCAGTTGCAGGGGTTCGCGGCGGCCAGCGAGCCGGAGGTGCGCGACGCGGTGCGCGAGAGCTTCGCCGGGATGTGGGAGCTGGTCGCGGGGACGACCGGGCTGGATCCGGTGACGGTCAAGACGTTCCTGGCGTTCGGGATGCTGCTGAACAACGGGGCCGCGTTGGAGGTGCGCGAGGTGGACGAGCCGTGGGCGCACGGGGTGCGCACCCGGATCCAGCCGGGGTTGTTCACGCACGTCACCGGCGAGACCAACCGATGACCGCCGCCGGCGCGACGGGATCGGAGCCGCCGGCCGCCGAACCCTCAGCCGCTGAGCCCCCGACCGCCGAGCCCCGGGCCGCCGAGCCGCAGTCCCCCGCCACCCCCCTCCCCCGCGCCCTGCTGATGATCGGCGTGGTCATGGCGGTCGTCGGCAGCGTCGGCGGCCCGCTGATCACCAGCGTGGCGACCACGCTGCACGTCTCGCTCGCGGCGGCGCAGTGGACGCTCACCGTCTCCCTGCTCACCGGCGCCGTGGCGACCCCGGTGCTCGGGCGGCTGGGGTCCGGCGCTCGCCGGCGGCCGGTGGTGCTGGGCACGCTCGGGGTCATCGTGGCCGGCAGTGTCCTGACCGTGCTGCCGCTGCCGCTTGTGCCGCTGCTGGTGGGGCGGGCGGCGCAGGGGTGCGGGTTGGCGCTGGGGCCGCTGATGATGGCCTCGGCGCGCGAGCACCTGGACCGGGATCGGGCGGCGTCGACGATCGCGATGATCTCGGTCGCGTCCACGGCCGGTGTGGGCTTCGGATACCCGTTGGCGGGCTACCTCACCGATGTGGGCGGTATCCGGCTGGCTTACACGGCGGCGCTGGGGCTCTCGGTGGTGGCCCTGCTGGTGGCGCTCCGTTTCTTCCCCGCTTCGCGGCAGCCTGTCGCGCCGGCCCCGGACGCGGCGGCCAGCGTGCTGCTCACCGCGGGGGTGCTGGTGCTGCTGCTGGTCCTGGGCGAGGCCAGTGTGTGGCAGGACCATCTGCCGCTGGCGGTCGGCGGCGTCGTGCTGGGGCTGCTCGTGCTCGCCGCGTGGATGCTGCGCGAGCGCACGCTGGCGAACCCGCTGGTCGATCTGCGTCTGCTGCGTCACCGGGCGGTGGCCGGGGCGAACGCCGCGATGCTGGTGGCCGGGGTCGGGATGTATCTGCTGCTGTCGTGCATCACCCGGTACGTGCAGACTCCGAGCGTGGCCGGCTACGGCTTCGGCTTGAGCACGTTCACGGCCGGGCTGTTCCTGGTGCCGTTCTCGGTCGTCGGGTTCGTCGCGGGCCGGATCAGCCCGTGGGTGCGCCGGTATCTGTCGGCGGCGGCGCTGGTCACCGCGGCGACCGTGGTGGTGATCGCCGCGTTCGCGGTGTTCGCTGTGGCGCGCAGCACGATCGCCGGTCCGCTGGTGGCGATGACGCTGCTGGGGCTGGGCGTCGGGGCGTTCTCGGCGGCGATGCCGGCGGTGATCCTGGAGGTGACGCCGGCCCGGGAGACGGCGAGCGCCATGGGCGTCAACCAGGTGGTGCGCAGCATCGGCTTCTCGCTCGGCAGCACGCTGAGCGCGTTGCTGCTCGCGGCGCACACACCGGCCGGGGCCCTGTTCCCGACCGACGAGGGCTTCACGGCGGCGGCATGGATCGGCGCCGCCGTCACCGCGCTCGCTTTGGGCATCAGCTTCACGCTGCGCCCGCGAGCATCGGCGACGACGGCGCCAAATGAATCGGCCGAATCGGCGGAATCGGCAGAACCGGAGGGTACTTAGACCGCCGCTTCCTCGGATTCGACGGCATCAACGGCCTCGGGCGCGACGCCGCGCTTGAGCCCGACGAACGCCACGATCGCGGCCACCGCCATGATCCCGGCCATCGCGTAGAAGATCGTCGCGGTGGACTGTGCGAAGGCCACCTTGTAGAAGTGCGGGATCTGCGACAGGTCCGGCGTACCGCTGCTCGAGGAGCCGCTGCCCGAGGAGCCGCTGTTCTGCATCTGTGCCAGGCTCGCCGCCGCCTTGTCGGCCGCCGCGCGCGGGACGTGCTCTTCGGTGACCAGCTGGTTGGCGACGTTGGTGCGCATCCGGGACACCAGGGTCGTGCCGAGCACCGCCAGGCCCAGGCTGGCCGCGTAGTTGCGGATGGTCTGGGTGATGCCGGTGGCCTCGCCGTAGGAGTAGCGGCCCGCCTGGTTCACCGCGTCGGTGCTGGCCGGGGAGAGCATGAAGCCCATGCCGGCGCCGGCCAGGACGATGAACCACTGCTGCTTGCCGAAGTCGAGCGTGGTGACTTTCTGGGCCCACAGGAAGAACCCGGCCGCGGCCAGCGCGCAGCCCATGGTGACCGGGCGCTTGGCGCCGATGCGGTCCAGCATGCGGCCGCCGATCTGGGTGGCGATCGCGAAGCCGATGAAGAAGTAGAGCAGGAAGACGCCGGCGTCCTTGGCCTGCTTGCCCAGGGAGATCTGCGCGTACTCGCTGGAGAACAGGAACAGCGGGACGAACACCAGCATCGAGATGCCCAGGACCAGGTTCTCGACCAGGAACGTCCGGTTCTTGAAGATGTCCATGTCGATCAGCGGCGAGTCGGTCTTGCGCTCGACGCGGTAGAACACGATCAGCAGGACCAGGCCGGCGGCGATGCAGATGCCGATCGCCGGGTTGCTCCAGCCCCACAGCGGGGCCTGCTGGAAGCCGAAGACACCCAGCACGATGCCGCCGGTGATCAGGGCCAGGCCGCGGTAGTCCATCCTGGCCGGGCGGAAGTCGGTGACCGGCTTGGCCAGCACGATCAGCACCAGCGCGACCGCGGCGACCGGCAGGTTGACCCAGAAGATCGCGCGCCACGTCCACTGTGTCAGGAAGCCGCCCATGATCGGGCCGATCGCGGTCAGCGCGCCGGAGATGCCGAAGAACGTGGCCAGCGCCTTGCCGCGCTCGCGCACCTCGTAGGTCTGCACGACGATGGCCAGCGCCGCCGGGAACATGAGCGCGCCGCCCACGCCCTGCAGCGCCCGGAAGGTGATCAGCCAGGCCTCGGCCAGCGAGCCCTTGGGCGTGGCGCCGCACATCGCCGAGGCGCCGGCGAAGATGATGACGCCGACCGTCACCATCTTGCGGTGGCCCAGCGTGTCGGCCAGCCGGCCGCCGAAGGCGAACATCGAGGCCAGGGCCAGCAGGTAGGCGTTGACCGCCCACTGCACGCCGGTCGCCGACAGCCCCAGCTTGGTCTGGATCTCCGGGACCGCGATGGACACGATGGTCTGGTCGATGAAGGTCATCGCGACCGCGAAGATCATCGCGGCCAGGACCAGATTCTTCGACCGCCCGTGGACCGGTACGGCTTCGGACATGTTCCCCTCCCCTGTGAACCCACTCATGACAAGGACGGCAAACAGGGGCGCCGAAACGGATGAGATCTCCGGCACGCCCCCGATCACCGATTCCCGCGTTCTGTGCCGAATACGCGGAACGCCCCCCAGCTGATATCCCCCATCAGCGGGTAACCGGAGGCCATCATGGTGCATGCCTGCCTGAACTGCCAAGCCGGCGCGATGTCCGCGAGATGACCATCAGTCTGCGGTTTCAGTCCGGGGTTCAGTGCGGGGGTTTCAGTCCGGGGTTTGTCAGGGCGCTTTTTCGAGCTCATTCCGCCGGGATAGCAGGAATGTCCGCTCAGCGGCGTTACCGGCGTACGCGGCGGCTTGTTCGTATTCGGCGACGGCCTCGGCCCGGCGTCCGGCGCGGCGCAGCAGGTCGGCGCGGACGGCGTGGTAGGGCCCGTACTCGGCGAGCGGGGCGGCGAGCTCGTCGGCCACCTCCAGCGCCGCGGCGACGCCGTGCGCCTCGGCCAGCGCGACAGCCCGGTTCAGGGCGACGACGGGAGTCGGTTCCAGGGCCAGGAGCCGGTCGTACAAGGCAAGGATCTGGCTCCAGTCGGTGTCCTCGGCACGCGCCGCGTCGCAGTGCACGGCATTGATGGCGGCCTGGAGCTGGTAGGGCCCGGGCTGACCGCGGCGCAGGCAGGCCCGCACCAGATCCTGGCCCTCGGCGACCAGGGCCCGGTCCCACCGGCCCCGGTCCTGGTCGGCCAGCAGGACCAGCTCCCCGCCGGGCCCGACCCGCGCGGGCCGCCGCGCCTCGGTGAGCAGCAGCAGCGCGAGCAGGCCCGCGGCCTCGGGCTCGTCGGGCATCAGCTCGGTGAGCAGCCGGGCCAGGCGGATCGCCTCGGCACACAGGTCGGCTCGGACCAGATCGGCACCGGAGGTGGCCGAATGGCCCTCGGTGAAGATCAGGTAGACCACGGCCAGGACTGCCCGCAGCCGGTCCGGCAACTCGGCCTCCGAGGGAATGCGGTACGGGATCCGCGCGTCCCGGATCTTGCCCTTGGCCCGCACCAGCCGCTGGGACATGGTCGCCTCGCTGACCAGGAACGCCCGCGCGATCTCCGCGGTGGTCAGGCCGCCGAGCAGGCGCAGGGTCAGGGCCACGCGCGCCGGGGCGGCCAGCGCCGGATGGCAGCAGGTGAAGATCAGACGCAGGCGATCGTCGCGCACCGGGTCCTCCGGATCGGGATCGGAGTCAGAATCGGCGGCTTGCAACAGCGCCGCCTGGGCGTAGTGGTCCTCGCGCCGGGCCTCCCGCCGCAGCCGGTCGATGGCGCGGTTGCGGGCGGTGGTGATGATCCAGCCGGCCGGGGACGGCGGCGGGCCGTCGACCGGCCAGCGCTGCAAGGCGGTGGTGAAGGCCTCCTGGACCGCCTCCTCGGCGAGGTCGATGTCGCCGAAAGCACGGACCAGGACGGCGACCGCGCGGCCGTACTCGGCGCGGAAGACGGCTTCGACGGCGTGTCTGGACTCCCCCATGTCAGCCCTGGAACGGCCGCACCTCGACCGGCAGCCCGACCGCGCGCGTCAGCTTCGCGGCCCAGCCCAGCGCGGCGTCCAGGTCGGGGGCGTCGATGATCTTGATGCCGCCGAGGTGTTCCTTGCTGTCGACGAAGGGCCCGTCGGTGATCAGCACCTCCCCGGTGCCGGGCCGCAGCACGGTCGCGGTGCTCGCCGGGTGCAGTCCGCCGTCGAACACCCAGGAGCCGGCCGCCCTGAGCTCGACGTTGAGCGCTTCGAGGTCGCGGCCGATCTCGGCGAGGCGTTCGGCCGGCGGGACCGGGCCGTCGGGCTGGTAGATGGAGAGCAGGTAGCGGGTCACGATGTCCTCCTGGAGGCCTCATAGGTCGCGATGATCACACCGGTGCCGGTGGTGACGGAGCCGGTGAGCCGCAGTTCGCCGAGCTCCGCGCCGTCGAACAGCCGCAGGCCGGTGCCCAGGACCAGCGGATGGATCAGCAGCACGTACCGGTCGACCAGGCCCGCGGCGGCGAGCGTGCGGACCAGCTGCCCGCTGCCGAGCACCGCGATGTCGCCGTCGGTGGCGTCCCGGAGCGCGGCGACGGCCGCCGGGACGTCCCCGCCGCCGGGCACCACCGTCGAGTTCATCCACGGCAGCGGCTCGACCAGCGTCGAGGACACCACGTACTTCCGCACCTTGTTCAGCTTCTCGGTGTAGGGGTTGCCGTCGGTCTGCTTCGGCCAGTACTCGGCCAGCGCCTCATACGTCCGCCGCCCGAACAGCATCACCCCGGGGCGCGTCATGCCCTTGGCCATCTCCGCGCCCATGACCGCGTCGGCGTAGGGCGCGGCCCAGCCGCCGTGGACGAACCCGCCGCGCGGGTCCTCGTCGGCCCGGCCGGGCGCCTGCATCACGCCGTCCAGGGTCAGGCTCTCGGTCACCACGATCTCGCCCATGATGTTCTCCTTCATGCTCCGTGCAGATCGGTCTCACCCTCTACACGAACCACGAGGGCCGAAACAGACAGCCCGCTCGGCCGAATGAGGGGAACGCGGCCCCCAAGGCCGCGCGGCACTAGGCTGGCCCCATGATCCGCGCCGCCGTCCCCGCCGACGTCCCGACCATCCACGCCCTGGTCGCCGCCCTCGCCGAGTACGAGCGCGAGCCGGAGGCCGCCAAGGCCACCGAGGAGCAGCTGCAGGCCGCCCTGTTCGCCGAGCACCCGGCGGTCTTCGCCCTGATCGCCGAGGACGACGCCGGCACCCCGGTCGGCTTCGCGCTGTACTTCCTGAACTTCTCCACCTGGAACGGCGTCCACGGCATCTACCTGGAGGACCTGTTCGTCCGCCCCGAGGCCCGCGGCGGCGGCCACGGCAGCGCCCTGCTGCGCGAGCTGGCGCGCATCGCGGTCGAGCGCGGCTACAGCCGGGTGGAGTGGAGCGTGCTGGACTGGAACGAGCCGTCCATCGGGTTCTACAAGGCGCTCGGCGCGGTGCCGATGGACGAGTGGACGACGATGCGGCTGACCGGGGATGCGCTGGCGGCGTTCGGCGGCGGGGGCCGGGGCGGGGCCGGGGGCGGCAAGGCGACTGCCTAGGCCGGCCGCAGGTCCTTGGCCATCATCGCGCACATGGTCTCGTAGCGCCGGATCGTCCCGTCCGGCGCTTCCTCGTCCCACGCATCGGGCCGATCCTCGAACGCGACATAGCCCAGCCGCTCGTACAGCGCACGCGCCCGCGGGTTGTCGTGCTCGACCCCGAGCTCGGCACGGAGCAGGCCACGCCGCCGGATGCGCTCCTCGGCGGCGGCGATCAGCACCGTGCCCAGGCCGCAGGACTGCAACGCGGGCATGGTCGCGAGCTGGTGGATCATTCCGGCGGTAGGCGTCTGCTCATAGTCGACGCCGCCGATCGCCAGCGGGAGATCACTCCCGGCGGCGCACACCGCGAGGTACTCCGCATCACCGGCCGCCACCCGCTCCAGCTCGATCGCCACGCTGCGCAGGTGCAGCGCGGAGCCCGACCAGCCGCAGTGCGGCAGGTCGGCGTGAGTCAGGTCCCGGACATGGACGGGCACCACTACTTCGCCGGTCATACCGATAGTCCAGCACATCGCGCGCCGCCTGGCGCGGGCATTTTTCGCCTGGCCGACGGCGAACCGGCGGGTCACATCCTGTGCAATGGGATCGCAACCAACGTGCAAGGGGCCTGTTCGACACTCGGGAACGTCGAAGGCGTCAAGCCTTCCGTATCCACTATGACCCATCGAGCACGTGACTCGTCGGGTCCGCGCGCTGGGTGCCACCTTCCATCCCACAGCCGACTGGGTTGTCCAGCGATGTCCACGCGTTCGACCACCTCCATGTCCACGTCGAGCAGCGCGCCGTGAATCGCGACGCCCTTTGAACCTGGCCTGTCCCGGCGGTACGAAAACCACGGCCGTCGCTGACACAACGACGGGGACTTGACCAGCCGGACAAAACAGGGTGCTGGGAATCGAAGGCTGGCGACACCCCGTGATGGGGTTCAGATGAACCTCAGGCTCCGCATGGTCTGTCCTATGCGGAGCCTGATATACCCCCGAACCGGGACCGACCGCAGCCGGTCGAACCGGCGAACAGCTTTGCGTTGGAGCTACTCGTTGGTGGCGAAGACCTCGTCCAGGAAGTCGAACTCGATCTGGTTGGCGAGGCTGCGGTTGTTCACCGCGCAGTGCGCCTCGCCGCCCTCGAACTCCTGGATGAACCGCTCGGTCTTCGGGCAGGACAGTCGCTCGAAGAACTTCTGGGCCTGGCTCGCCATCGAGCCTTCGCCGGCGCCGGCGATGTTCAGCAGCGGGCAGGTGATCTCGTCCTCCAGCCCGGCGAGGTCGAACTCGGCGAGGTAGTCGATGTAGTCCTTGACCGGCCGGTCGAGCATGCCGAACCGCTCCCGCACATCCCCGAGCAGCAGCCTGGCCATCGGGGAGGACAGGTTGACGCGCGAGTCGAGATCCTTGATCGCGGCGTACGGCTCCCGCGGGTCGAGTCCGATGAGGCTGAGGATCGACGGCACGAAGGACGGTGTCAGCGAGCTGGCGACGACCGCCTTGATCCGCTTCTCGCCGGCGACCGCTCGAGGACCGAACAGGCCGCCCATGCTGTACCCGGTCAGCGAAAGGCGTTCGGCGTCGACGTCGGTGCGGTTCAGGACCCAGTCGACGATGTAGCCCAGTTGGACGTCCGTGTCGGGACGGAACGTCAGGTCGGGGTCGGCGTAGTACGCGCCGCGCTGCCCCGGGAGCTCGACGAGGAAGGCGTTGTAGCCACGGCGAACGGCCGCGGCGCCCGTGGTGAAGTAGAGCTCCTCGGCGGTCATGTCCCCTCCCCCGATGATGATCGCCGTGGCCCTCGGCCTCGTCGTGGTGTGGGGCTTCACGAAGTATCCGGGCAGGGACTTGCCCGCCTCGTAAGGAACCTGAACCACCTCGAAGGGGACCTCGAGGAGTTCCATGCCCGACTGGAAGCAGGCACGGTTGCGCTTCCAGTTCGGGATCCGGTCCTCGTCGTGCCGCTCAAGGAAGAACCCGGCCGAGCGCCAGTAGGTCGACGCGCGCATGAACGCCTCGCCCGCGCTGACCCTGTGGCCGCGGAAAAGGCACTGCTCGGCCAGGTCCTCCACCCGCTTCGCGGTTTCCGTCCATGCCCTCTGCCACGCCCGCAGGTCGGCATCCGGGACCTTCGAGATGCTCGCGAAGCATTCCCCCGCCGCCGAACCTCCGGTGTCCGCGGTCCCGAGCGCCAGCGCCAACTGGAAGTCGAAGTTGGACGCGAACCGCCCCGGCATGCCGGCGGTCGCCGTGAAGACCGTCGTCTCCCGCTGCACTGTGGCGGCCGGGGTACCGGTCGTGGAGTTGTTTGTGGTCATCAATCAGGCCTTCCTGCTTCGCGGAGCGCCCGCGCCCCGCCGACGAACAGCCGAACAACCGAACAGGTCCGGACGCTACTCCCATAAGATGCGGGTCCGCATCTTAGGTGTTGAGGAAACCGGCGCGACCGGCGCTGTTAGACTCCGTGTGTGATCGCCGAGGAAGCCCATCCGGCACGGCGTCGGCACGGCGCCGCACTGGAAGACGCAGTACTCGAAGCGTCGTGGACTGTGTTACGCGAGAACGGCTACGCCGGATTCACCCTGGGGGCCGTGGCCAGCCGGGCCGGCACCAGCCGTCCGGTCCTCGCCCGACGCTGGCCCAGCCGGCACGACCTGGTGCTCGCGACCATCGCGTTCATCGGCTCGGCCCAGCCCTCCCCGCAACCCGACACCGGAAGTCTGCGCGGAGATCTCACGGCCCTGATGCACGGCCTCAACAACTCCCGCCTGGACGTCGCAACCGTCCTGGGCGTCCAGCTCGGCGGCTACTACCAGGAGACCGGCAACACCCTGGCCGACCTGCGCGACGTGTTGTTGAGCGGCGAGGACTCCACGCTCGACCACATCCTCGACGCGGCCGTCGCCCGCGGCGAAGCCGACGCGGCACGGCTCACGCCGCGGGTGCGCTCGCTCCCGGTGGATCTCCTACGCCACCACGTCTTCACGACGTTCCAGCCGATGCCCGACGACGGCATCGAGGAGATCGTCGATGACATCTTCCTCCCCCTGGTCCGCACCGAACGCTGACGACAGCGGGCTCGGAAAGCGGTCGGATGCGGGGTTGCCGTACGGCCACCAGATCCACATGGGTGATCAACAACTGCTGAGCTGCGGTCGCCGCAGGTCTGTGACCAGGAAGGCGGCGGTCCTGGTGGCGGGCTCGAGCCAGGGGTATCAGATGACTTAGGGATTCACTCAAACGCCGAGGTCGGGGTACCTGGGCGCGGTGCGCGCCGTCTCTAATCTGGCGCCATGAAACATGGACTTCGGAAGGTCGCCAGCTGTTCGCGATGGGTGTCGCATCCGGCACTGCTGGGGTTGTGCTCGCTGGCCGTGCTTACTGCGTCGGCCGTGTCGGCCGCTGCTGATGCCGCAAGCTCGCCCTCCTCAACCGTCAAGTACTGGGGCTCGTTCGCCGATACGTCGGGCAGCAGTCCGGCGCAAACCACGCCGTTCCCGGTTTACCTGCCTGGGCCGGTCAAGCAGATCGGGACGTCCAACTCGGCCGTGTACGCGTTGTTGACCGACGGAAGCGTGTACGCGTGGGGTAGGGGCGCGGACGGCCAGCTCGGCAACGGCGGAACCTCGGACTCGGTGGACACGGCGGTGAAGGTCGACTTCCCGCCCGGCGTGAAGATCGCCTCGATCCCAGACGACGTCGATCCGTATAACGAGGGCCTGGCCATCGACACCGACGGCAACGTCTGGGGCTGGGGCACCAACCCCTTCGGCGACGCGCTCTGCCTCGGGACCCAGGCCCCGCAGCTCGTCCCGGTCAAGCTCCCGCTCACCGACGTCACCGACGTGGCCGGAGCGGCCGGACACGCGACCTACCTTTCCCACGGGCACGCGGTCGCGTGCGGTGCCAACCTCTTCGGCGAGCTCGGCGACGGGACCAATACGGCGAGCTCCACCCCTGTGGCGGTCAAACTGCCCGCCGGCGCGAAGGTCACCCGGCTGGTCGCGGCCTGGACCAACTCCGGCGCCCTGCTGGCCGACGGCAGCTACTACAACTGGGGCTACAACGTCCAGGGCCAGCTCGGTCAGGGCACGACCGGCGGGTCCTCCAACGTCCCGCTCAAGGTCACGCTGCCCGGCCGCGTTCGCGAGGTGTTCCAGGGCGGATCACTGCCGGGCAACGGCCAGACCCTCGCCCTGCTCGACCGCGGCGACCTCTACGCCTGGGGCGATGGAAGCAACTACCAGCTCGGCACCGGAACCACGGACAACCAGCCCTCGCCCGTGCGTGTCCCGCTGCCCGCCGGCCTGCGATTCACGAAGATCGCCACCAGCGGTGCGACGTCATACGGCATCACCAGGGGAGGGGACGTCTACGCCTGGGGCTACAACCTGGTCGGGCAGGTGGGGAATGGCACCCAGACCGATGCGCCCGCACCGGTGTACATTGTCGGCGGCGCCCGCGACATCTCCGGGACCAACTTCGACGTGGCCATCAGCCTGCGCCAGGGGTGCGCGCGCGACGCGGGACACCCGCACCGGACCGCTGCGCCTCGTGGGGCCCAGGCGACTGACGCGTCCGCCGACACGGCTGCCACTCAGCTCGCTCCCCTCGTGAACCCCCGTGCGGTGATCAGCAACGACAGGCTCCAGTAGCCGGTCACCGACCGACAGTCTGTGGAAATCCCATGGCCTCGCAGAGGGCTGCAGTGATCCTCACGGTAGCCCTCTCACAGCCTCGAACTCGACGTCGCCGTCAAGACGTGGCGGGTAACGTTGCAGACCATCCGTATCAGGCAATGATCTCGGTGCAACGATCGGAATCGGCAAACCCATGGTCAAAGACACCTTCGTATTTTCGAGCCCGCGGGGTCCATCCACGGTTCGACGTCGTGGTGGATGCCACCGATGTGTTGTTGAATGCGCACGAACGGATAGAGCTGTGAAGCTGGGCTTCAAGCCCCCGGTTCGGATCCAGCAGGTGACCGGCCCGAATCCCGGGTTCGCCCCATCCGGTCATGCCAGGTACGGCACGAATACCGCGAAGTACGGCATGGGTGCTGCCGACCTCGGCTGCATGTGGGACAACCGCGAGGGCACCACGTTTCACGTGTTCGGGGACAATTTCAAGACTTGTACGCCCGCTTTTGCCGGACCAACGGGTACGGATTGGCGGCCGAACGCGCTCGGCCGCTCGTCGAACATCGACCTGATCAACGGAATCAGGTTCGATGACTTCAATGTCGACTCGAACGGTGATCGTACTCCGATCATCCCATTGTTCTCCGACAGCGAAGACGGCTTGGTGCCCACGGGCGGTATCAACGTCAACGGCAACGACTACCTGTCTTATGTGGCGTTCGCGAAGAATCACACAGATCAGTCGCAGACGAACGCCGGCGGCACTGCGATGTCCACGGACGGCGGTAAGACGTGGACTCGCGAGTACGGGTGTTCCTGGAACCAGAACGCTCGACTGACCGACCCATTCCAGCAGTCGACTTTCGCTTCATGCGGCGACGGCTATGTGTATCGGTTCACCACGGAGTCGGACCGCGCCGGGAACATTCATCTGCTGCGTGTTCCTGAGGCCGGCATCATCGACAAGGCACAATATCAGTACTGGACCGGTACGGCGTGGGTCTCTGACGAGACACAGGTCGGGGTTCTGATTCAGGGCCCTGTCGGCGAAATGTCGGCACGGTACGACGACCTGCTGGACTTGTTCTACATCATGTACCACGACGACTCGCGGAGAACCACGGTGTTCCAGTACGCGGCAAGGCCAACCGGCCCGTGGTCGGTCAAATTGCCGATCATGCCGGACCGTCAGTTCAATATCTATGCGCCGATGATTCACCCGCGGTCGTCTGGTACCGATGTGTTTTTCTGTGGTTCGATCTGGGATACGTACGAGACGTACTTGTTCTACGCGAACCTGCGAGTGTCCCGCTGACTCGTCTGTGCTGGTCAACAGCATATGGGGCCCTCGGCGTCGAAGAACATGGCTGCTCTCGCGCCGTCTCGTCCGCCCCTCGTGACCGCCGAACGTGCGATATCACCCGGATGCCGCAGCCGGACACCGATATCAGGTTCGCGCCCCGATCCGCCGAATAGCTTTGAAACATGAGCGGATCCACGCGAGACTCGGCGGAGCAGGACAGCGGACCGACCCAGCCCGTAGCGAACGCCACGCGGGCCGCCGACGCGCTCGTGCTGTTCGGCATCACCGGCGATCTCGCCAAGAAGATGCTGCTGCCCGCGCTCTACGAACTCGTCCGCAAGCAATCGCTGGACGTGCCCGTCGTCGGCGTCACCCGCGGCGACTGGACCATCGGGCGTCTGCGCGAACACGCGCACGACGCCGTCGCGGCTCACGGCGAGGTCGACGAGGACGCCTTCTCACGCTTCGGCGATCTACTGCGCGTGGCGCGCGTCGACTACGACGACCCCGTCAGCTTCCGCTCGATTGCCGAGCAGACTCGCGGAAGCCGTTTCCTCGCGCACTACCTGGCCATCCCGCCTGGCCTGTACGCCAAGGTCGCCGCACGCCTCGCGGAAGCGGGACTCGCCGACCAGGCCAGATTGATCGTGGAGAAGCCGTTCGGCCGTGACCTCGAGTCTGCGCGCACGCTGCAAGTGGAGCTCAGCGAGCACTTCCCCGAGGAACGGCTCCGTCGTGTCGACCACTATCTCGGGAAGGACGCCATCGAGGACCTGCTGACGATCCGCTTCGCCAACACCCTGCTCAGCGAGATCATGCACCGGCACCACGTGCGCGGCGTGCAGATCACCATGGCCGAGGACTTCGACGTGGCCGACCGTGGCGGCTTCTACGACGGCGCCGGTGCGGTGCGCGACGTCGTACAGAACCACATGCTCCAGATGCTCGCCTACCTGATCATGGAAGCCCCTCGCACCGGCGCGGCCGCCGACATCCTCGATGAGCGTGTCCGTGCTCTCAAGGCCGTGCGCACCGTTCAACCCGACGAGTACGTGCGCGGCCAGTACGAGGGCTACACGGACGTCCATGGCGTCCGGCCGGGGTCGACCACCGAGACGTACGCCGCGCTGCGCACCTTCGTCGACACCGACCGCTGGGCCGGCGTGCCGTTCACCCTGCGGACCGGCAAAGCTCTGCCCGCCTCGACGACCGAGATCGTCGTCGAACTGCGCAGAGCTCCGTTCGGCTACTTTCACACGGCCTGCGCGCAGGCGACGGGGCCGAACCTCATCCGCCTGCGGATCAGCCCCGACGCCGGCGTCATCTTCGATCTGCTCGCCCAACACGAGGGCGACGCGGAGATCGTCGATCACGTCTCGGCCGCGGTCGACTTCACCCACCTGACCGGAAGCGGCACGGCGGCCTACGAACTCGTACTCGCCGATGCGGTCAGCGGCGACCCGCGACGCTTCACCCGGATGGACATGGTCGAGGAGTCCTGGCGCATCGTCGGCGATCTCCTCGATCCCAAGGGCGCTCCCACCATCTACCAGCAAGGCAGCTGGGGGCCCGTCGAAGCCGTTGATTTGACCGAAGACGGCTGGCGCTGACAAACCAGAACGACCTGAATTACCAGGTCAAACGTCTTGGCCGAGTTGCAGCGGTCCTACAGGTGAGAGGAGAGCTCGGCCACGATCTCCGCCGCCGGCTGTGATCTCTTCGCGAGGGCGACGCTCTGTCCGGCCCACATCGAGAGAGCTTCGATGTCACCGGTGGTCCCGGCCATCGGCGGTGCCGGCTCGTAGCGCACGATCGGTTCGCCGGAGGCCAAGTGTGCGATCACGTCACCCACTCCTGGCCGCTGCGCGAGCGGCGGGCGGCCAGCGGCCTGCCACGTGTCGGAGGTCGAGTTGCGGAGCGCACGGTGAGGAGAGTCGGGCCAGCCGACCGAGTACAGGTTGGCGTACCGCTGCGGATCGGTCTCGGAAGCGGCGATCAGCCGGCGCCGGTAGTCCTCGTGGATCGGCATCTCCTCAGCCAGCAGGAACCGGGTGCCCAGCCACGCGGCCTGGGCACCCAGTGCCAGCACCGCCGCGACACCCCGGGCGTCACCGATCCCGCCGGCCGCGATCACCGGAACCGGCGCCACCGCGTCCACCACAGCCGGCACCAGCGGCAGCGTCGCGACGCTGCCCCACACGTGCCCGCCGGCCTCCCAGCCCTGCGCGACGACCACGTCCACGCCGGACGCGACTGCCCGCCGCGCCTCCTCAGCCGTGCCGACCGTGTGCATGACGATCCCCCCGGCGTCGTGGACCTGCTCGACGTAGCCGCCGGGATCGCCCAAGAAGAACGACACGATCCGCAAACCGGCCTCCAGAGCCTGGTCGAGGCGATGGTGACGATCTTCGGTGAGCACAAGGTTGCCGCAAAACGGGCGCTCGGTCAGCGCCGCCGTCGCACGAACGACGGCTCCGACGTCTTCCGACCACGTCAGCGTCACCATGCCGAGCCCGCCGGCGTTCGATACCGCCGCGGCCAGTGGCGGAACGGCGACCATGGGCGCCAGAACGATCGGCTGCTCGATCCCCAGTAACTCGCACACCGGTGTGGGCATCGCGCTCACCCCTTGCTCGCCTCGACGTACGAGGTCGGCGCCGAGTCAGGGGACCGCCGGTCCCACCCGTGGAATTTCGAGTAGTCTCCGGCGTCCCAGGCCTCGCGCAGCCCCGGGGTGCTCAGATCCCAGTCCGGGCGGATCTCGGCAGTCGCCGTACGCAGGTCCTGCCACAGTTCGTCGAACGACGGGCGCCCCCAGAACCAGTAGCCGTTGTAGACGCTGTGGATGACCAGCCCCGGCTTGAGCACAAGCGTGTGCGGAATCATCGGGTTGTGCTCGGGGTCGGTGTACTCCTGTATGTCCAGATCCTGCTGGACGGTCCGCTCGGGGTCGGACAGGAAAGGCCACTGGGCACCCACAGAGGCGCGGAACTCTTGCAATGTGTGATGGTCGTCGGTGGCTATGGTGGCCATCTGGGTATACGCCACCGCGATCTTCGCGTAGTTCTCGGCCAGCTCAAGGTGCTGCCGGTGCTCTTTGGGACAGTAGTTGCCGCGTGCGAGCGTCAGGATCAACGGGTCCCGGCCTTGGAGCTCGCTCAGCGTGCGGACGGTGCCGGTGTGGTCGGGCAGCGCATAATCGGGGAACGTCCCACCGGGGACGATGTCGGAACGCACGGGATTGCCGCCTCTCCTCAGACTCCCGCCCTTCAGCCCAGCCTGGTACGGAGCGCCGCCGACCGCATCCGGAGGGCGTCCGGGCGGCGCCGCAGGCAACCGGGACGTAACGTGGAGGAACCGGTCCACCAAGCTGGCGTATCAGCGTTGATCAGGCGGCTCGCTCCGCCTGAGACACCGTCCCCGGCTTCGAGTTTGGACAACCACATGAGCATGACGAAGAAGGTCGTCATCGTCACCGGTGCATCGCGTGGCATTGGTGCGGCCATCGCAGATGCGTACCGCAAACGGGGGTACGCGCTCGCCGCCGTCGCCCGATCCATCGCGGCGTCCGAGGATCCGGACGTCCTCACGATTTCCGGCGACCTGTCGCAGCCCGGGACCGGTGCCGGGATCGTCGAGAAGGCGATGGATCGGTTCGGCCGGATCGACTCACTGGTGAACAACGCCGGCGTGTACATCGAGAAGCCGTTCGCCGACTACACCGACGCCGACTACGACCTGGTGACCGGCGTCAATCTGCGCGGCTTCTTCGACATCACGCGCAGTGCCATCCCCGCGATGCTCGCCGGCGGTGACGGCGGGCACGTGCTTTGCGTTTCCACGTCGCTGGTCGACCGCGCCAACGCGCGCATCCCCACAGCACTCGCCTCGCTGACCAAGGGCGGCCTCGTCGCGGTCACCAGGGAACTGGCCATCGAATACGCGGCCCGCGGCATCCGCGCCAACGCCGTCTCGCTCGGCGTCATCCGCACCCCGATGAATCCCGACGACCCGGGCGGCAAACTGGCCGCACTGCACCCCTTGGGACGGATGGGTGAGATCGACGACGTCGTCGAGGCGGTCATGTACCTGGAACAGGCCTCGTTCGTCACCGGCGAGATCCTGCACGTCGACGGCGGCCAGAGCGCCGGTTTCTGATACACCGCGGACGCGATTCGCGACAGGCGCACAGGAGGATCCATGGACGACAGCAGCAAAGCCGGTGACGAACTGATACTGCGCGACGTCCTGGAGCGGTGGAAGGCCGCGGTGGACGCGCACGAACCCCAGCAGGTCGCCGACGTCTTCACCGACGACGCCATCTTCCAGGGCCTGCACCCCTACACCGTCGGGCGGCAAGGTGTCGCCGACTACTACGCCTCGCAGCCGCTCGGGATGACAGCCGACTACCACATCCTCCAGACCCGCAACCTCGCTCCCGACCTGGTCCTGGGCTATCTCAGCGTCGAATTCTCCTTCACCGACCGGTCGCCGTTGCCGGTGTTCCTCGCTGTGATCGCGGTCAGCTCATCCGAGGGCAACAGAATCGCGCACTACCAGGTCTCCAAACTCAGCACGACCGTCCAGACGACTGCGCTGGACCAGTAGTGCTAGGCCGGCGAGGGGAAAGCGGGCGACCAGTCCCCCTTCGGGTCGGTGGTCTGCCCCACCTCGATCAGGTGGCCGTCGGGATCGCGGATGTAGCAGCGGGTCTCGTACGGGTGCTGCTTCGGCGGCGTCAGGAACTGACCACCGCGGGCGCTCCACTCGGCGTACACGGCCTCGATGTCCTTGACCCGGAAATTCAGGAAGCTGCTGACCCGGTCGGGGTCGCGCGGGGTCTCCAGGGTGACCGTCGGCTTGTCGTCGGTCGGACCGCCACCGGTGTTGATGACGATCCAGGTGTTGGACAGGGCGACGACGGTCGGCACTCCGTCGAAGATCGTGGTGCCGCCGAGCACCTCGGTGTAGAAGCGCCGAGAGCGCTCGATGTCGTCCGAGACGATGAAGTGTCCCAGCAGAATCCCATCGAGGGGCGGCGGGAGCTCGACCATCTGACACCTCCACTGGCTTGTCTCATCCGGCTGGCGACCGCAGCTTGAGACAGATATTACCGCCCGTATACGCAGAATAGCCGTGAAAACGCCGCGATCTCTGAAAGAACGGGCTGTCGCGCCGACGTAGTGGCGCGGACGTCAGAACACGAGCTGCTGGCCGCCGTCGATGTCGTAGGTGGCTCCGGTGAGCGCGGTGTTGGCCATGAGGTGGACTGCGAGGGCGGCGACGTCGGCGGGGGTCACGACGCGGCCGATCGGGAGCTTCGCGGTGAGTTCGGTCCGGCGCGCGTCGAGGTGGTCTGCGAGTACTGACGCTGACAGCGGCGTGTCGACAAAGCCCGGGGCGATGGCGTTGACGCGGGCCGGTGCGATCTCCAGGGCGAGCGCGGCGACGAACGGGGGCATCACGGCGCTGACGGCGGAGGCGATACCGACGCCGGGTGCGACGCGGCGCGAGCCGGAGTCGCCCATGAAGATCAGCGTGCCCCCGGGCCGCATCCTGCCGACCGCGTTGCGTGCGACCTCGAGTCCCAGCTCCACGTGGCCGGCGAGAGAGTCCCGCAGCTGCTCCGAGTCCATCTCGAACAGCGGGCCGTAGTGCGGGCCCCCGGCCGTCACCATCACATGGTCGATCGATCCCGGCAGGTCTTGGAAGAACATCTTCAGGGCCGCGGTGTCGGTGGCGTCGAAGGCTGCCGTCTTTCGCGCGCCGACTTCGTCCGCCGCCTGCTTGAGCCGGTCCGGGTCGCGGCCGGTGAGGATGACTTCGGCGCCCTCGGCTCGGGCGCGCCGAGCGGTCTGGAAACCGATCCCGGAGCTGCCGCCGATCAGGACGACGGTCTGGCCGAGAAGTACCGGGTCGTGCTGGGCGGAAGCGGTGTCGGTCGTGCCGGTCATTCTCGCTCCTGGTGGATCGTCACGGTTCGTGTGCCGGTCTGGGGTGGCGCGCCGCTTGTCAGCGCTCCGGGTCGTCGGCTCGAGGTGGATCGCGCAGTGCGGTCTTGAGTGCGTCGACGGCCAGGCGGCGGGCGAGGGTGGTGGCGTTGGAGTCGCGCAGGCTGTCGAGCATCAGGAAGTCGTGCACCATCCCGAGGACCCGCACCGCGGTGACATCCACTCCGGCTTCACGCAGCTTGGCCGCATACGCTTCGCCCTCGTCGCGCAGCGGGTCGGCCTCGTCGGTGATCACGAGGGTCGTCGGCAGGCCGCGCATCTGCTCAAGGCCGGCGCGCAGCGGGGAGGCGTACGGCTCGGCGCGCTGTGCGGGATCGCTCGTGTACTGATCCCAGAACCACATCATCGCCTCGCGCGTGTTGTAGTAGTGGTCGGCGAACTGCTGGTACGAGGCGGTCTCGAAATTCGCGTCCACCGTCGGGTAGAGCAGGACCTGGGCTGCGAGGCGCACGTCACCGCGCTCCTTGGCCATCAGAGCAAGCACCGCGGCCATACCGCCGCCGGAGGAGTCCCCGCACACCGCGAACCGGGAGGCGTCCAGCCTGTGCCTGGCGCCTTCGCGCATGATCCATCGGGCGACCGCGTAGTTCTGCTCGACCTGGGTCGGGTACTTCGCCTCGGGCGCCAGGTCGTAGGCGGGGAACACCGCCGCCGCGCCGGAGCCGACTGCCAACTCGCGCACCAGCCGGTCGTGGGTGCGGCTGTCACCGAGTACCCAACCGCCCCCGTGGATGTACATGAACACCGGCAGCGTGCCGGTCGCGTTCTTCGGCCGGACGACGCGGGCACGGACGGTCCCCCACTCGCCGGCGTCCACCTCCACCCACTCCTCGTCGATCTCGGGCTTCGCCACGCCGGCGCCCGACTGCAGCTGATCGAACATGGCCCTGGCCTGGTCCAACGCCATCTCGTAGATGCGCGGATGCGGGTCGGTCTCCTCGGCCAGCCGCTTCGCGGCCGGCTCCAGAACGGGTGCGGCCGGAGCGAGTGTGGTCGTGGCCGTCATCGGGTCTCCTCACGTGCGCCGGACCGAGGCCTTCGTGATGGTTCTGCCTGGCATCGGCTCCGCGAGTTCGGTTCGCCATTCAGGCGCACCGAAGGGGTCGGCGAAGTACTGTGTCTCGTGGGCCACGTGCTCATCGCCGAATTCCATGACGCTCACCGAGTAGCTGGGCACGCCGTCGTACGTGATGACACACTCGCTCACCCACAGATCCCCGACGCCGGTGATTCGCAGGACTGTGAAATGGCGGTTTGCCGGGTGTCCACCGCGTTGCGCCGCGATCGCCTCGCGGCCATGGAAACGCTCACCTGACTGCGGGTAGTCGAGAACCGCGTCCGGGGCGTAGACCGCGTGTTCGGCCTCGATATCCCCGAGTTCTGATGCTCGCCAGTGTTCCTCGATAGCGGCCCTGATGCGGACATCCCGATCCATTGAGCCGCCCTTTCTTACTAGTTCTGTGGCTTTATGTTGTTTGCCGGATTCCACCGTAGACGCACGCACGATCGTGCGCATCGGGACAGTCGTCCGTGGCCGCGTCAGAACATTCGGCGCCACAAGTTGCCCGATCTGAAGCCCGGCATATGGTGAGTTGTGTTCAAGGGCACTCCTCGGTGATCGACGACGATCTGGGCGCCGGGCCCGAGCCGGGCGGGAGGCAGATCATGGCGGACCTTTCGTACGACGTCATCGTGATAGGCGGCGGTGCGCCGGGAGAGCACTGCGTGGGAGCCCTTGCCGACGGAGGCCTGCACGTCGCCCTGGTCGAGCGGGACCTTGTTGGCGGCGAGTGCTCCTACTACGCGTGCATCCCGTCCAAGTCGCTACTGCGTCCGGGCGAGGCGGTGCGGCACGCGCGGGACGCGGGCGCGACCGCGGAGGTCGACGTGCAGGCAGCGCTTGATTGGCGCGATTTCATCGTCTCCGGCTATTCCGACGGCGGGCAGGCCGACTGGCTGGCGAACAAGGGCGTGGACCTGCTGCGCGGTACCGGCCGCCTCGCAGGAACGGGTGTGGTGGAGGTAGATGGCCGGCGCCACACTGCCCACGACGTGGTCGTGGCCACAGGTTCGGACGCCGTGGTCCCGCCGGTCCCGGGCCTGCGCGAGCTCCCGGGCATCTGGACGAACCGCGAGGTCACCGGCATGAAGACCGTTCCGCGGCGCCTGCTGATACTCGGCGGCGGACCCGTCGGCGTCGAGATGGCCCAGGCCGTACGCCGGCTCGGCGGCGAGGTGGCGCTCGTCGAGGGAGCTTCCCACCTGCTGTCCCACGAGCCCGAGCCGTTGGGCGAGGCACTCGGCGACGTCCTGCGGGAGGACGGCATCGAGTTGCATCTCGGCGTGCACGCGACCGGCGCGAGGCGGCAGGGCGAGGACTACGTGTTGTCTCTTGAAGACGGCCGTGAACTGCGCGGTGACCATCTCCTGGTGGCCACCGGGCGTCGTCCGCGGCTGCCTGAGGGCCTGGACACGGCCGGCGTCAAGGCAGGCCGGCATGGCATCGAGGTGGACGCGCGCCTGCGTGCCGGGGAGCGGTTGTGGGCGCTGGGCGACGTCACAGGCGTGCGGATGCTCACCCATGTCGGCAAGTACCAGGCCGAGGTGATCGCCTCGAACCTCCTGGGTGAGACGCGGGAAGCGCACTACGAGGCCATCCCGGACGCCGTCTACACCGACCCGCAGGCGGCCTCGGTGGGCGTGCACGAGGATCGGTTCAGCGCGACGGCGCCGGTGTCCGAGGTGGCCAAGACGGCCACGTACACGCACGCTTACGCGAAGTCGAACGGCTTCCTGACGCTGCTCAGCGATGGCGAGGTGTTGACCGGCGCTTACGCGCTCGGTCCGGAGGCCGGCGAATGGCTCCAGCAAGCCACGCTCGCCATCCGCGCCCGGGTCCCGATCGACGTGCTGCGCGATGTGATCCAGCCGTTCCCGACCTTCTCAGAGATCTACAACGATGCTCTGGGCGCGCTGCGCAGCCAGATTGTCAGCGCACGCGATGCGGTGAAGCCGCCGACGCATGCGGCGCGCTGATCCGGTGTGGCGAATGGTTCCCGCACGTCGGGCGAGACGACGAAGAGCGTATCGACTTCACCCGAATGGCGGCTGCTTTCGCGAGGAGGATGGCGTATGGCCACGCTGATCTCGGTGAACGTCGGCCTGCCCAAGGACATCGCCTGGCGCGGCACGACCGTTCACACGGGCATCTGGAAGCAGCCCGTCACCGGGCCGGTGCGGGTGCGGCGGCTCAACCTGGACGGCGACGGACAGGGCGACCTCGCCGGACACGGCGGCGAACAGCGTGCCGTCCTGGTCTACCAGCTGGATTCCTACCGCCACTGGCAGCGGTACATGAAGCGGGACGACTTCGTCCACGGGCAGTTCGGCGAGAACTTCACCGTGGACGGACTGGCCGACGACGAGGTCTGCATCGGCGACCGCTACCGGATCGGGGACGCGGTGTTCGAGGTCACCCAGCCCCGCGTGACGTGCTATCGCGTGGGCCTGCGGCTCGGGGAGCCGCAGATGGCCGCGCTGCTCGTGTCCCACCACCGCCCGGGCTTCTACATGCGCGTGTTGACGGAGGGGCGAGTGCGGGCCGGGGATGAGATCGTGAAGATCGCCTCCGGCCCCGAGGCGATGACCGTCGCGGAGACCGACGCCCTGCTCTACCTGCCAGGCCACCCCAAGCCGGAACTCGAAAGGGCCCTGCGTGTCCCCGCACTGAGCCCTGGCTGGCAGACATCGTTTCGGGCCCTGCTCGACGACGCGGACCGCGGCTCCGGGGCCCAGAGCGGTAACAGCGGTCTGACGACCACCACTCCCCCACCGGCCTGGCCCGGGTTCCGTCCGCAGTCGATCGTCGGCATCGAAACGGAGAGCGCGAGCATCTTCTCACTCACCCTGGCCTCGGCCGACCACAAGCCGCTCCCGGCCGCGCTGCCCGGCCAGTACCTCGGGATCCGCTTGCAGCCGGACCCGCACGGACCACCGGTCATCCGCAACTACTCACTCTCCGGCCGGCCGGGCGCCGAGACGTACCGCATCAGCGTCAAGCAGGAGCCGCACGGCGTCGCCAGTACTTACCTGCGTCAGCACGCAAAAGTCGGCGACACTCTCGATGTGGCCGCTCCACGGGGCACGTTCCTCCTGAAGGATGCTGATACCCCGGTTCTGCTGCTGTCCGCCGGTGTCGGCGCCACCCCGGTCCTGGCGATGCTCCAAGCCCTGGCCGCACGGCATTCGCCGCGCGCAGTCTGGTGGCTGCACGCGGCCCGAGACGGCGAGAACCATCCGTTCGCCGAGGAAGTGCGCACGCTGCTCACCCGGCTTCCCGCCAGCCGATCAATCGTCTCCTACAGCACTCCGCGCAACACCGATCGCCCAGGCGTCGACTACACGTTCGCCGGACGATTCGATCTCAAGCGGATCCGCGACCTGAGGCCGCCCCAGGACGCTGATGCCTATCTTTGCGGTCCGGGATCCTTTATGGCGGACATGGCCGAAGCGCTGCGGGCCTGCGGCCTGTCGGCCTCGCGGATCCGCACCGAGATCTTCGGGGCCGAGTCCGCCATCACTCCCGGCGTCGTGGCCGGACCCGTCCCGGCGCCCCACCAGCCGCCGCGTGTTCCCGGCGGACGACCGGGGCCATCGGTGTCCTTCGTCCGCAGCGGCCTGACCATCCCCTGGCACCCGGAGTACGGGACCCTGCTCGAACTCGCAGAAGCCTGCGACGTGCCCGTGCGCTGGTCCTGCCGCACGGGCGTGTGCCACACCTGTGAAACCGCACTCGTCATGGGCCGCGTCGACTACTCGCCGGAGCCGGTGGAACCCCCAGCCGCGGGAAGCGCCCTCATCTGCTGCTCGACGCCCACTGCTGACATCGGCCTGGACATGTGAAGGAGATCGCGCACCCCACCACCCGCGAGAGCCGTCGGGCGGCTGGATCCGGACATCCTCGACGAGCGTGGCTTGTACCTCTACGGCAGGTCCCCTGACGCTGCTCGGTTACTATCACTGCGACCAGTCCTGAAACGGCTGTTCAAGAGCATGTGTGACAGCGTTCGTCGTTGCTCGTGCTGGTCGTGGGCGGCTGGCTGCGGTCTCGATCGTTCGTCAGGGCGGGTCGTGGTGGTTCCGTCTGACGTCCATCGGTTGGCGGAACTGGGTCTCAACCTTTCGCTGGGAACCGACCTCTAAGGGATGTGCCCGGCCGATCTCGGGCACGGCCGGATCGCGCGCAGCGCGCTCGCGTTCGGACGGGACGACAAGGAGGCCGGGGGCGGCATGGCTTTGACGGAGCACGAGGAAGCGCAGTTCTGGGAGTTTGTGACGGGTCGACGGCGCGGTCTGCTCCGGGTCGCCTTCCTGCTCACCGGCGACCACGGGCTGGCAGAGGATTTCGTCCAGGACGCGCTGTTCCAGGCCTATCGCAACTGGCGGCGGATTGAGCGGCGCGAGCAGCCGGAGGCCTACGTCCGCAAGATCATCGTGAACCTGGCGAACTCTCGGTGGCGGCGGCTGAAGGACCGCAATGTCTCGTTCTACAGCAACGTCCCGGATCGGCCGACGACGCGTGACGCGCATGCGGACGTCGACCGCTCGGACGAGGTGTGGCGGGCGCTGGCGACGCTGCCGACCGGCATGCGGACGGTCATCGTCCTGCGCTTCTACGAGGAGCTCAGCGAGGCCGAGACCGCAGCCGTCCTCGGCAAGTCCGTCGGGACCGTCAAAAGCCAGTCGTCACGGGGGCTGGCCCGGTTGCGCGAGGTGCTGGGGGCGCCGGCCCAAGGCAAGCAGACCGATCCCGTCAGTGTGGCGGGGCGATTGGGGAACGCGCATGTCTGAGAACAGATTCGAAGAAGAGATCAAAGGGTTGCTGTCCGGGCTAGCCGAAGCAGAATTCGGCGCCGGCACCCCTGTCGGGCGGATGCGGCAGGACTTCCGCGCGGCGGCCGCTCGGCGGCGACGGGTCGTGACCACGACCACCGCGCTGGCGTTGACCGGCGGGGTGACGCTCGGCGTGGCGTTCGGCGCCGGCGGGAACGGCGGTTCGACCGGAAAAGAAGGGTCGATCGGCCCTGCTGCCGGCATAGGGGGCGCGGCGCCGAGGGCCGTGACCACGACCGCACCGACTCCGACTCCCAAGCCCTTGCTCCAGCCGCTCCCGGTCCCGACACCGCCGGCGCCGCACCTCAACGCGGACTGCGCCACCGACAACGGCAAGACGTTCATTGGCGACGTCAACCGGGTGCCGATGTCGCCGCGCGGCAGCCTGGCGGGCGACAACGACTTCGTCGGCGCGGTCCTCGCGCGCGCCGAGGCGCTGGTCCCGGCAAACGCCGCCAAGGTCGAGATGGCCGACGACGACGGCCGCAGCCGCGTAGCCGTGGTCTATCTGAACCCGAAGGCCGCCAAATCCACTGGCCCCTGCGACAAGGGGATGGAGGCTGTAGTGTTCCACGGCCCCAGTGGTGCCTCGGTCGACGATCTGCTGGCGCAGGCCGGCGCCGTCTCCTACGGTCCCGACTACGGCTTCAACTGGGCCGAGCGCAACGCCGACGGTTCGGAGTCGATCGCGGTCGTCTACCCGGAGGCCGACAACACTGTGTCGTTCGACGGATCGCTGCTGAGCATGGACTCGAACGCGCAGGTCTCGCACAAGACGAACAATGGCGAACTGCTGGTGACGCTGCCGGCCGGCGCCACGCTGCCGATGTTCATCGATGTCCCGAGCCTGGGCACGGTCCCGGGTGGTACGGCCGGCAGCCCGCTGATGTTCGTCGCCGCCAAGGGCGATGCCGCAGCGTACGCCGCCGCGATCGGCGGAGACGTCGCCAAAGTCGCTCCGCTGCGCCAGGGCATGACTGGAACTGGGTTCTCGTACCCCAAGGCTGAAGGCAACGAGTGGTCCAGCTACAAGGACCCGCGGACGCTCACCGGCCCCGGCACGGACCCCGGTCTCTGGATGAGCTTCATCGGATGAGCTACGCCGCTTCGACCAGCGACGTCCAGCCGTGACCCCTTGACCGCCTGACGAGGACGGCTCCGATCCACTCTCACAGGATCGGAGCCGTCTCTGACGCCTATGGTAATGCTGTGGCGGGTGGGACGCGGACTCACCGGGATGCCAGCGCAGCCAGCCACGATCGGCGAGCTTGGTCAGCTTCGCGCGCAGCGGCTCCAGTGCCCCGAACCTCCACCGGCAGGCCGAGCACCTCGCCGACCTGCTTGATCTTCACCGGCCCGGCCGCCTCGCGCACAATAGCCAAGATCCGCTGGTAGTCCGGCGGGAGCGCCTCGGCGTCGAGATCGCCGGCACGGGCCGGAATCAGCAGCACCGACCGGCCGCCCACCTGCGCCTCCGGAGGCGCAGGTGCGAGCGACAAGTACTCACAGACACCCGCCCACCACCAGCGCGAGCACCCACGAACCCTGCCACACCAGCACGCTGAGCAGCCACTACAAGATGGTGGATCTTCAGTGTCCCTGCTCCAGAGACAAGCCCCCGGTGCGCTGTAGTCACGTGAGGTTGAGCGTGTGCGCGACCGAGGCGAGGTGGTCGACATGGGCTTTCGCGTTGTCCAGGCCGAGGCCCATCGTGGCGATCGAGGCGTGGGTGCCGCCTGCCTCGCGCCAGGCGTCGAGCTGAGCGGGCAGGTCGGTTGGATCATTGCCGGGAAGTGCCACGAGCTCCGCGCCGAAGTCGTGTACCGACCTGTCGAGGGCGTCGAGGCGGTCGCGCAGTCGGCTCCAGGCGTCGATGGCGTGCTCGATGCCGCCGGCGCCGAAGAAGATGAAGCCGTCCGCGAGCCGCGCGGCTCGCTCGAACGCGGCTTCGCTGGATCCGCCGAGCCAGATCGGAACGGGCCGGGTCGGCTTGGGCACGAGTGCGGCGCGATCGATCCGGTCGAAACGCCCCGAGTAGTCGACCACGGGTTCCGTGAACAACCGGCGCAGCAGGCCGATCTGCTCTTCCTGCCTCGCGCCGCGGGTGCGGAAGTCCTGCCCGAGGGCCTGGTACTCGACGTGGTTCCAGCCGACCCCCACGCCCAGGCGCAGTCGGCCGCCGGAGAGCAGGTCGACGTCGGCGGCCTGCCGTGCCACCAGCGCGGTTTGGCGCTGGGGCAGGATCAGGACCCCGGTGGCGAACCCGATGCGTTCGGTGATGGCGGCCAGATGAGCGAACATGACCAGCGGGTCGTGGAACGGGTCGCGCTCGGTATACGGGCCGGTGAGCACCGGGCTCCGGTCGGTGTGTACGGCGCCGAGCACGTGGTCGTAGGCAAGCAGGTAGTCGAAGCCCAAGTCCTCGACCGCTCGCCCGATCAGGCGAACCGCGTTCGGGTCTCCGCGCAGTTCGATCTGCGGGTAGACGGCGCCGATCTGCATCGTGCCTTCTTTCAGTCGTGCCGCCGCCGTCGCGGGGCTGTCCGGCGGGGTCTGTCGCGTGTCGAGAGCTTGGTCAGCGGTCGATGAAGGCCATGTTCGTCTCATCGTGTCGCGCTCCTACGGCCGGTGTCAGGTCGCCGTGCCGCGTGAGCTGGTCCTGGTTCAACTCGATGCCGTCGGCGGCACGGTGGGAGGCGAGGGTGTTGATGGTGTCGGCCGGGTGTGCGCCGTAAGGCAGATGGCTGCGAAGGAGCTCGCCGGGGAAGGTCATCGGCGACGCCTTCTGTGGGTTCGCCTTGGCTTGGTTGAGGATGGCGTCGCTGAGGGCGTAGGCCAGATCCATGCGCGGGAGCAGGGCGTGTACTTCGTCGGCGAGGCCGGCCGGAAGGCTCTCACGCTGGGCGCCGAGGATGTCGGTGGCGATGCCGGCCTGGGTCAGCGCCACCACTGTGCATTTTCGCGAGGCGATGCCTTCCGAGGTGTGCAGGGCGATGGCGTCCCAGGCGATGGCGATGCGGTGTTCCTCGACGCCGCGCTCGCGCAGGAAGGCTGCTGCGACGTCGGCACCGTCGACTTCAAAGCGCTGATCTCCGTTGCCCTGTTCGCTCAGCCCGATGTCGTGCAGCATGCAGCTGGCGAACAGCAGTTCGTCGTCGTAGTCGCTGCCCGGGCGCAGGTCTCGGTTCCGGGCGTGGGCTCGGGCGAAGACGTAGCTGCGCACGCTGTGGTGGTGGACGAAGGCGGCCGTTTCCTGGGCCGCATGGAGATAGGCGTCCCAGGCTAGAGGCGTGTCGGGCAGGTCGAGCCGCTCGAAGACGGACCGCGCTGCGTCGGTGCTCATGATGTTTCCTTGTTCCTGGCCTCGGCGGAGTTCACGTGGTTGGCACCGTGCGAGTCCAAGCCGCTTCCTGGACCTGCTTGATCAGCTCCTCGGTCGCCGGCGGCCAGACGTTCCGGTACTTGCCGCGGTCGGCGCCGATGATCTCGACCATCTTGTCGATCATGTCCTGCGGGTCGTACTGGTCGGCCAGGATCTCCGCGAAGCCGGCCTTGACGTCCTTGGTCCGGTTGAAGTTGACCGTGTCGTCCAGCCAGCGGAAGGTCGTATCCGCGATGCGGTCGTTGAACCCGGTCCGATACGCACCGGGGTTGATGGTCTGCACGGTGATCCCGTTCGGCGCGAGCTCGTCGCGCAGGCTCGCCGCGATCGCCTCGAGCGCGTGCTTGCTCGCGCAGTAGGCGCCCAGGCCGAAGGCGGTCAGCATGCCGCCCATCGAGCTGACGATCAGGATGCGGCCCGCGGTGCCGGCGTCCACCCACTTGCGGACGATCCGCTGAGTAAGTTCCAGGTTCGCGAAGACGTTCGTCTCGAAGGTGCGCCGGACCAGGTCGACGGGGATCTCCGCCATCGGTCCGCACTCGCCGATCCCGGCGTTGCTGACGAAGGTGTCGAAGTCCCAGTCGCCGACGGCCGCGATGTCGCGGGCGTCCAGGACATCGAGCTTGTCGACCGTGACCCGGTCCTGCAGGCCGAGGTCCTCCACGTGCCTTCGCAGTTCGCTCACCTGCGACCACAGCTCCGTGGCGGCGATGACCCGGTGCCCGGCCCGGGCCAGGCCGATGGCGGTGCCGCGGCCCAGGCCGGTGCCCGCTCCGGTGATCAGGATCTTCTTCATCGTGCGTCCTCTCCGAGTGCGATGCGGACGACCTCGCCGTCCTGGGCGGGCATGCCGCCCGACACGCCGACGGCGCCGATCAACGTGCCGTTCTGATCACGCACGGGCAGTCCGCCCGCGTAGGGGATCAGGCCGCCGTTGGTGAGTTCGGTGGCGGGAGCCGGGCCGCCGGGCTTGCAGAACTCCCACAGGTTCTCGCTGGGGCCGTTGAACAGGATCGAGGTCTTCGCCTTGGCCAGGGCGATGTCGATCGAGCCGAGGATCGCCCCGTCCATGCGGGCGAAGGCGAGCAGGTGCCCGCCGGCGTCGACCACGGCGATGTTCATCGGCACGCCGATCGCCGCCGAGTGGGCCCGTGCCTTATCGATCACGGCTTGGGCCGTATCCAGGTTGATGCTCATGCCATCTGCCCCTTTTCGGTAGCGGTGTGCTCGGCCTTGAGTCGACCTTAGGCACGGCCCGGATGAGGCGGTGAGTGGCATGGATGCCATGTAGCGATAGAATCGTGCCATGGGCAGTCAGGCGTCAGGTGGCACCCACCACGTGGTCGTCGTGGCGCTCGAGAACGTCCTCGCGCTCGACATCGGAATCCCGCTGCAGGTCTTCGGCAGCTGGCGGGACGGGCCGTACACGCTGACGCTGTGCACGGAGAAGCCCGGCCCCGTCCCGATGCATGGCGGCCACGTGATGTCCGTCGTTGAAGGGCTGGACGCCCTCGCGACCGCGGACACCGTCATCGTCCCGGGCTACCTGGAACCCGACACCCCCTCCGCCGCGGTCACCACAGCGCTCGCGCAAGCGGCGGCCCGGGGAACCCGGATGATCTCCATCTGCTCGGGCGCATTCGCCCTCGCCGCCGCCGGCCTGCTCGACGGCCGCCGGGCCACCACGCACTGGCGGTACGCCGCGAAGCTCGCCCAGCAGTACCCGCAGGTGATCGTGCAGCCGCGGGAGCTGTACATCGATGACGGGGACGTGCTGACCTCCGGCGGAGTCAGTGCGGGCCTGGATCTGTGCCTGCACGTCGTCCGGCGCGATCACGGCGCCCGCCTGGCGAACCAGCGGGCCCGCCTGCTGGTTGCGGCCCCACACCGCCCGGGCGGCCAGGCACAGTTCATCGACCTGCCAGTGCTCCCCGACCACCCCGACGGACCGGCGCCGATCTACCAATGGGCCCTGGAGAACCTGAACCAGCCGCTCACCGTCGACCAGCTGGCACGGCAGGCCGGCATGTCACGCCGCACCCTGATCCGCCGCTTCCACACCGACACCGGCCAACCGCCCATGCGCTGGCTGCTCGACGCAAGGCTCGCCCTCGCCCGCGAACTCCTGGAAGCCGCCGACCTGACCATTGAAGCCATCGCACGGCGCTGCGGGCTGGGTACCCCGGCCAACTTCCGAACGCTTTTCAAAGCACACGTCGGAGTACCCCCACGGACCTACCGCGAGACCTTCAACGCCAGATGACACACAGAGCCCAGCTTCGAGTCCAGCCTCTGCGGCAGAGAAACCGAGCCCGGCCGGCTCTACTATGCTCGGCGACGATGATTTCATGCATCGACGTGCCATGGGGGGGTAGTGCTGACATGCTGATGACGTGCCGCACAGTTGCAGCCGACATGATGGTGACGCTGTCCGGGAATACCCGTGCAGCCCGGTAGCGGCCGGCCCGGCACGCGCGCGCCGATGCCGGATGGGGCGACGTCGCGCTCTGCGACGGTCAACGGTGTGCGGCTCCACTACGTGATCGCCGGCAGCGGCGATCCGGTGCTCCTCCTGCATGGCTGGCCCGAGACCTGGTACGCGTGGCGCAAGGTCATTCCGGTGCTGGCGGCCCGGTACACGGTGGTCGCGCCTGACATGCGCGGCTACGGCGATTCGGAGCGTCCCGTCGGCGGCTACGACAAGGTGACGGTCGCAACCGATCTGCACGAGCTGATGCGTTCGCTGGGATTCGGCCGCATTCACCTCGTCACCCAGGACATGGGCGGGCCCGTGGGCTTTGCCTATGCGGCGAGCTTTCCGGCGGATGTGCGCGACTTCACCTTCATTGAGAGTGCAGTTCCGGGGTTCGGCCTCGAAGCGTCGATGGACGTGGCTCACGGCGGCAGTTGGCACGTGGGGTTCAACATGGCGGAGGGGATCAGCGAGATGCTGGTCGCCGGGCGAGAGCGAGCCTTCATCGAGTACTTCTACCGTCGCGGCACGCTGCACCGGGACGCGCTGACGCAGACCGATATCGACGAATACGCGCGCAGCTACGAGGCGGGCGGTCTCGTGGCGAGCTTCAAGTATTACCGGACGCTTTTCGACGACGCGAAAGTCAATCGCGAGAAGCTCGCCGTGCAAGCGCTCACCCTCCCGGTGCTCTCGCTCGCAGCCGAGAAGGGGTTCGGTGACCTCTCCCATGCCTCGATCACGCAGGTCGCCGACCACGTCGAGCGGCAGACCATCGCGGAGGCGAAGCACTTCCTGGTGCAGGATCAGCCGCAGGCGGCGGCAGAGGCGATTCTGAGCTTTCTGACGCGAATGGATGAAGCCTGATGCGGCAACTCTTAAGCCCGCCTTCCTAGGCAGCACCTGCCCGGCTTAGGACTGGAATCAGGTCGACCGGGGACGGGCCGGTGGCCGGTCGGCCCTTCATCGCCCGCAGGTGAGAGGCGTCCACGTCCGCCACCGTGATCCCTGCCCGGCCACTCATCCGTTGACACCGTCACTCGCACCTGCATACGCTTAACATATTGGTTAAGTGAAAGGGGGCTCCCAGTGGCTGCCACCGATCAGCTCAGCGCGGTGTTCTCGGCGCTGTCCGACCCGACTCGGCGGGCGATCATCGCCGAGTTGGCCACTCGCGACGCCACGGTCACCGAGCTCACCGCTCCCCTGTCGATCTCGATGCCGGCGGTGTCGCGGCACCTGAAAGTGCTCGAGCGCGCCGCGCTCATCTCGCGGTCGCGGTCGGGCAAGTGGCGCGCGAGCCGCCTCGAGGCTGCCCCGCTGCGCGAGGCGGCCGACTGGATCGAACGCTACCGGCAGTTCTGGGACTCGTCCCTCACCCGCCTCGACGCCCACCTCGCCGCGGTGCAGGCCGCCGAACAGGCCGCCGAACAGGCCGCCGAACAGGCGACAGGCCGGATTGCCGAGGACTCCAAGGAGCTCGAATGAACACCGAAACCCCGCAGCTCGCCATCTCCCGCGTGTTCGACGCGCCGCGTCAGCTCGTCTACCGGGCCTTCACCGATCCCGACCACCTGGCGGCGTGGTGGGGCCCGATCGGCAACTCGCTGCCGCGCGATGAGATCGAGTTCGACGTGCGCCCCGGCGGCTTTCAACGGTGGACGGAGGTCAACGCGGCCGAACCCGAGCTTCGCGTGCACGTCCACGTCGACCTCACCGACGTCGCCGACGGCGAACTGCTCGAAGGCGTCATGCACGTCAGCGGCCGGCTGCCGGAGGGCATCGAGCCGTTCGCGACGAGGCTGCGGGTCGAGTTCCACGACGAGGCTGACGGACGGACGCGCCTGGAGATCCGCCAGTGGCTCCCCGAACATCTGGCGCACCCCAGCGAGGAGGGTTGGCGCCAAGCGTTCACCAAGCTGGACGCCGCGCTGATGAACATCCAGGCTGCTGAAGCCCATCACCGAGAGGCAGAGGCATGGCAAAGCTGATTTACGTGACGAACATGTCGCTCGACGGCTACATCGAGGACGAACACGGCGCGTTCGACTGGTTCCCCGTCGACGACGAGGTCTTCGCGTTCACCACCGACCTCCTGCGGTCTGCGGGCACGTTTCTCTACGGACGGCGCCTGTACGAGGCGATGGCCGTCTGGGAGACCGACCCCGCCCTGGCCGCCAAGTCCGGCCTCATGGCCGACTTCGCGAGCGCCTGGCAGGCGGCGAGCAAAGTCGTGTACTCCACGACCCTCGACGCGGTGCCAACCGCCGACACCCGGCTGGAACGCCGATTCGACCCCGCCGCAGTACGCGAACTGAAGGCCACGGCCGGCAGCGATCTCCTCGTGGGAGGCGCCAACCTCGCGACCCAGGCCTTCAAGGCCGGGCTCGTCGACGAGTGCCGGTTGCTCGTCCTGCCCATCGTCGTCGGCGGGGGCAAGCCGGGGCTGCCGACCGGCGTGCGCGCCGACCTCGAGCTCCTCGACGAGCGCCGGTTCCGAAACGGGGTCGTACACCTCCGCTACCGCCTTCTCGGGCAGTGAACGACAGCCCTTTCCGAGATGGTGGAACCGGAACCGGCCCCCCTCACACCCACCCCCGCCCCCGCGCCTCCATCCCGGCCTGGAACCGCGTGGTCGCGTCCAGGCTGCGCATCAGGGCCTGGACCCGCCGCTGCGTGGTGCGGAAGCTCCAGCCCAGAGCGCGGGCGATGGCCTCGTCGGTCTGCCCGGAGGCCAGCAGCAACAGCAGCGAGCGGGTCTCCTCGTCCGGTCCGGCCCCGGCGGCCTGCGGGATCGGCAGGGCCAGCCGCCACTCGGCCTCGAACAGCGCGATCAGCGCGTCCAGGAGCGAGGAGGGGTGGATCACGTACGCGGTGGTCAGCGCCTCCTCCGGGTCCCTGATCGGGATCAGGGCCTGGCGGTCGTCGCTGATCACCATCTTGATCGGCAGCGTGGGGCGGGTGCGGGCGTGCTCGAAGGTCTGCGAGGGCCTGATGTCCTGGCTGAGGCGGCCGGGCCAGGCCAGGGCGGCGCGGGTGTAGATGACGCGGTAGTTCAGGCCGGAGCGGGCGCGGCCCGCTTCCCGGTCGTGGTTGGTGCCGGGGGCGTCGAGGTAGGGCGGTCGGTCGAAGCCGCGGATCTGGTGGCGGGCCTCGGTCTGCAGGTGCTCGAAGCGGCGGCTGATCTCCTCGTGGCCGCGGACCACCTCGACCGACAGCGAGGGGTCGGTGTAGCGGGCCGCCTCGCGGTAGCTGTCCATGAGCTCGTTCATCAAGGACCTGACGCGCACCAGCTCCTGCTCCGCGCGGCCGACCAGCGAGCCGATCGCGACGTCCGGTGCCGAGGCGAACCACACCGCCGCGCGGCCGGGGGCCCGGCTGGCCATCCCCTCGGCGGTCAAGCGATCAAGTGCGCCGCGTACCTTGGTCAGCGGCAGGCCCGTGACCTCCGCCAAACGCGCCGCGCCGGACTCCGGATGCTCAACGAGTGCTGAGTACACGGTGCCGCACGGCTCCGGCAGACCGACCGATTCCAGCACGTCAGCCCCCTTATTCAAGACCGCTGGCGTAAGTACGCCGAGTGGCGAGAATACGCCCCGCTGGCCATCTTGTGCCATCCCCCGCCCCGCTGCCAGGTTGTTCCCCACCGTTCATATACTGAAGCGCGTGAGGACCAAATGCACAGTGCAAGAAGGCGAATACGCCTGGTCACGGCCCTGATAGCAGGCACCACGCTGGCCGCCGGCACGCTCGGCACCGCCAGCGCCGCCACCGGTGCCACCACCCCCGGCGCCCCGACCGTCCCGAGCCGGCCCACCTACGCCTTCGGGTCCGGCGGGGCCTCGGTCTTCGGCGAGAGCTGGAACAGCGCCGACCACCCGGTCCCCGCCGGCTCCACCGCCGGTGCCAAGGCCGGCACCGCGGCCGCCCCCGGCCACACCGTCAGCAGCATGATCAGCGACCGCACCCAGATCCCCGCCTCGCTGGTCGCCGCCGCCAAGTCCGACGCCGCCACCGTCACCAAGCGTCTCAACGCGGCGAACACGTCGGGCCTGCCGGACAACTACGGCATCTCCTCCTCGCTGGAGAGCTGGATGAACTCCGGCGGCGTCGACGCCCTCGGCGCCTACAGCGACCTGGCCACCCGCTACGGCAAGCTGCCGGGGCAGGGCGAGATCATCACCAACGTCTGCGTCGGCGACCTCACCGACCAGTCGATGGCCGACGCCGGCGACGGGTACGTCCAGCAGTACGGTCCGACCACCGTCGTCCAGGGCGGCCAGCGCTACCTGGACATGCCGTCCATGCCGCTGATCCCCACCTACGTCGCCGACACCTCCGGGCACCTGAACCCGCTGGGCTCCACGGAGAACCAGGACCCGTCCAACGGCGAGATCATGCTCGACTTCAGCGTGATGGCCCCGCTGCCGCACCAGAGCCAGCGCCCGTCCAACACCGGCAGCGGCTTCACCGACCTGCTCGGCGTGGCCCCCGGCGCGCAGTACCGGCTGGTCGTGCCCTCGGCCCCGACGCCGGACCAGATCCGGGTCGCGCTGCTGGCCGCCGCGCGCCAGAACCCGCGGCCGAACGTGATCAACGCCAGCCTCGGCTTCGGGACCGACAGCCAGGGCTTCCCCGGGCGCTACCTGGAGGACGACCCGACGATCGAGGCCACCGTCGCCCAGATCGTGCACCAGTACGGCATCACCGTCTCCATCGCGGCCAACGACGGCACCCGCCTGTACACCCCGACCGCGGTCGGCCCGGACGGCGGCAGCACGCCGACCGACCTGGCGCACTCCGCGCACCAGGCGACCACCATCGACGACGACTCGATGTCCACGACCCCCTCGAAGGTCCAGGACAGCGGCGCCATCGCCGCCGGCGGCACCACCACCGACGACACGCTGGCCGCCGGCACCGCGGGCCCGGCGACCGTCGCGGAGACCCGGATCAGCGGCAGCGGCGACTTCTCCTCCGGGATGGGCTCGCGCATCAACCTGTCGGCGCCCAGCGACAACATCCCGGCGTTCTACCACGGCGAGGGCATGACGGCGACGAACGTCGCCGTCAGCCTGACCGGCGGCACCTCGGCCGCGGCCCCGGAGATCGCGGCCTCGGCGGCCGTGGTCGACGCCGCCGCGAAGCTGACCGGCCGGGCCCTGACGCCGGAGCAGATCAGGGACCTGCTGGTGCACACCGCGCGCCCGGTGGCCACGCCGTCTCAGATCGACCGGAGCCTGAACGTCGGCCCGCAGGTGGACGTCACCGCCGCGGTCGAGCGGCTGCTGTCGGCGCGCCACGAGGACGCCACCGACGCCGTGGTCAACAGCACCGCGACCACTGACGCCACCGCCACCACCGACGCCACCGACGCCAAGAGCGGCCCGACGAAGATCGTCCGCCTCGGCGTCCAGCACCACCAGCTGCTGGGCGAGGAGGGCGGGGAGTTCCTGGAGAACACCGACCCGACCTCCATCGACCTGGCCGGCCCGACCGACGGCCGCAACGAGAAGACCGGCGAGGGACTGGTCGGCCCGATCACCTTCGCCGCCGATGTGGTCAACGCCGGACACGGCGCGCGCTACCGGCTGACCGTCGGTTCGAAGACCTTCGACTCCGACACCCCGGCGATCCGCCTCACCCCGACGCAGCTGCTGACCGCCGCCGGGCTTCCCGTGGTCTCCACGACCCCGCGCACGGTCTCAGTCCGCTTCGACGTCCTGAACCACGGCCGGTCCACCGCCTCGATCACCCAGTCCATCACCCTCAGCGCGACCGACGGCACCTACATGGAAGGCCAGGCGCCGACCGCCCCGGCGACCGTCGCCGCGGGCCAGGACGTGACCGTGCACTACGACCTGACCGGCGTGCGCACCGTCAAGAAGCCGACCCTCACGGTCTCGACCGTCGGCCACTGGAGCCCGCTGCTCGCGCCGCTCTACAACAACGCCTGGACCACACCGCTCACCGGCACCTCCGGCGACGTGAAGATCCCCGCCTCGGCGTTCGCCTCCGGCGGCGGCATCTACGGCATCACGATCATCCAGGACAACTCCAACCCGCAGTTCCCGGTCTACAGCGAGTCCGCGCCGATCCGCGTCTCCGGCTTCACCGCCGACCGCCGCGCCGACGCGCCGACCCTGGCTGCCGGCGCCGCGCGCCACGGCGACTCCGCCGCGTTCGGCCACCAGGCCGAGGTCTCGCGCAAGGCGTCGACGTTCAGCGTGCGCTACTCGGTGGACTCGGTGCCCGGCGCCGACGGCGCGATGCTGGAGATCTCCGCCGGCGCGCCGACGCTGTGGAACTCGCTGAACACCTTCACCGCGCAGAACGGCACCGCCCGGGACGGCGACGGCTTCGACGCCGGCTCGGTGCTCTACCAGCGGCTCCCGTGGAGCTCCGGGGTGGTGACGCTGGACGCGCTCAAGCTCGGCCTGGCCACCGCCTCGCAGTACAACGTGCGGGTGGTGCCGGTGGGCCGCGACGGCAAGGCCGCGGGCCAGGCCTCGCCGTCCTCGACCCTGGTCGTGGACGACGGCGTGCCGCCGGCCGGCGGCGCGGTCGTGGACTTCGCCGCCAAGGGCGCGGACTCGGTCGCCGTGGTGACCGACGCCGCCGACGCCGGCGAGTCCGTCCGGCACTACGACCCGGCCACCGGGACGTACGGATCGGTGATCACCTCCGACACCACCCAGGCCGGACCGTACGCGCTCATCGGCGTGGACGACTCGGCGCACCGCGTGGTCCTGATGCACACCCTGAACCAGGACTCCTACCAGCTCGAAGTGCGCAACCTGACCGACGGCAGCCTGGTCGGCACGCCGCAGGCCGTGCAGAACACCCCGGGCCTGGTGATCGGCGGCCGGGTGGACGCCGCCACGCACAAGGCGTGGGTGCTCCAGTGGGTCAAGTCCGACTACCACGACGAGCTGCTCAACCTCGACGTCACCACCGGCAAGCCGGGCACCCCGGTCGAGCCGGACGCCACCGCGAAGGCCGGCCGGGCCTACTACGACGGCATCGACGTGGACGCCGGCACCGGCACCGTCCAGCTCGCGCACCTGGCCGACAGCTCGCTGTGCTTCGGCGCCGCGGCGAACGCGGTGATCGACATCAGCGAGGCCACCAGCGCGGTCAGCCTGTCCTCCGCGTCCAACCCGTCGTGCGGCACCAACTTCGCCTCGTCGCAGGACGGCTCCAAGAGCGTGCTGCTGAACTACGCGAGCTTCAGCGTCAACTTCCTGAGCCACCTCACCCTGCACATGATCGACGAGAAGACCCTGACCGACACCGGCGGCGGCACCCTGCGCCAGCAGATGGCCGGCGCCGTGGCCCTGGACAGCGCGCACCACGTGGCGCTGATCGCCTACGCCAGCCCGCAGCCGCTGTCGGTGTACGGCCACCCCGGCGGGATCCTGACCGACAGCAACTCCCGCGGCCAGATCGACGTGGTGGACACCGACACCGGCAAGGTCCTGAAGACCCTGTCCGCCTTCGAGTTCACCCACGGCTTCGGCGGCCCGCTGTCCTTCACCGCCGAGCCGGACATCCAGATCGACCCGAAGACCCGGACCGGGTACACCTACGGGCCCGGCTGGAGCCAGATCGAGCAGTTCTCCTACTGATACTGATACACCGCCCCTAGGGCGCCAACATCACGCACAACAGCGGACCGGGCCTGTGGGCCCGGTCCGCTGGGCGTCTACCCCGTCGGTCATTCGCAAGCCCGACACTCAGCTGGTCGCGGGCGGCTCAGAGTCCCGCGCCAGTGCTCGACGGCGGACTCGCATGTGGTGGCCCGCTCCTGCGCGATCAGCTTCGCCTGCCCGGAGCTTGTCAGCATGTCGCAGGCCTTTGCGAAGTCCCCTGAGCCCACAGTACGCAGGTAGCGCTGGACGGTCGCACCGAAGTGGTTGAGCACCACGAAGAACCCGAACCCGCCGACGCCGAGGATGACGACCGTGGCAGTGCCGATCGCGAGCCAACGCCGCCGTATTCGCGGGCGTCGCGGGCGTCGCGACGGCACGGTTTCGGACATCGCCAGAGCATACAGACCCTCCGGCCGGCCTGTCCCCCGTGGCTGCGATGATGCGGTTCAGCCCTCTGGGGCGCCGTGAGGGCGCTGCGCCGGCACCTCACACGGTCAGGACGATCTTGCCCTGCGTGCGGCCGGATTCGATGAGCTCGTGCGCCTTGGCGGCGTCGTCCAGCGGCAGGGAGTGCTCGACGTAGGGCCGCAGCTTGCCCTCCTCCACCAGCGCGGCGAGGGCTTCGAGCCCGACGTGGTCCGGCTCGACAGTGAGGCCCGCGAAGCGGCGGCCGGCGTCGATGGTCGCGGCCCGCAGCTCGGCGTCCATGCGGTCCACGATGGTGACCAGTAGGCCGCCGGGACGCAGGACCTCGATCGACTGGCGTCCCACGGCTCCGCCGACGGTGTCCAGGACGACGTCCATGTCACGGACCGCCTCGGTGATGTCCACGGCGCGGTAGTCGACGACCTCGTCGGCGCCGAGTCCGAGGACGAAGTCGTGCTTGGCGGCGCTGGCGGTGGCCACCACGTGTGCGCCGCGGGCCTTGGCGATCTGCACCGCCAGGTGCCCGACCCCGCCGCCGCCGGCGTGGATCAGGACCCGGTCGCCCGCGCCGACCTCGGCGGCGTCGGCGAGCGCCTGCCAGGCGGTGAGGCCGGCCAGTGGCAGGGCGGCGGCGTGGTCGTGGTCGATCGCGGCCGGTTTGCGGGCCAGTTGGCGGGAGGGGACGGCTACGTACTCGGCGTACCCGTTGCCGGCGCGCGGGAAGAACGGCATGCCGAATACCTCGTCCCCGGCCTGGAAGCGGGTCACGCCCGGCACCACCTCCTCCACGACTCCCGAGATGTCCCAGCCGAGGACGAACGGCGGCTGGCCGAGCATCGGGAACGCGCCGGAGCGGACCATGGCGTCGACCGGGTTGATGCCGGTGGCGTGCACGCGGACCAGGACCTCGGAGGGCAGCGGGGTGGGCTTGGGCATCTCGACGGTGTGCAGGACGGACGGGTCGCCGAACGAGTCCTGGGTGACAGCGCGCATGGGAGGTCCCTCCACAGTTCTGTAGTGGTCGATACAGAAAGTACGGTACCACGTTTCCTAGCGATCGCTATAGAATGAAGGACATGAGCACCGCGACCACCGCCACCAAGGGCCGCCCCCGCGGCTTCGACCGCGACCGGGCCCTGGAGGCGGCGCTGATGGAGTTCTGGCGCCACGGCTACGAGGCCACGTCCATCGCCACCCTGACCAAGGCCATGGGCATCAACCCGCCGAGCCTGTACGCGGCCTTCGGCGACAAGCGCAAGCTGTTCAGCGCCGCCGTCCAGCGCTACGCCGAGACCCACGGCGACTACGGCTCGCGCGCGCTGGACCAGCCCACGGCACGCGGCGTGGTGGAGACCATGCTCCGCCTGGCCGCCACCGAGTACACCGGCGCCGGCCACCCGCCCGGCTGCCTGGTCATCGACGGCGCCACCAACACCTCCGAGGCCTCCCAGGACGTCTCCGAGGAACTCCGCGCCTACCGCGAGGACACGAAGCAGGCCATCGCCGACCGCATCACGGCCGACGTCGAAGCCGGCACGCTGCCGGCGAAGACGGACGCCCCGGCTTTGGCGACGTTCTACGCGGCGGTGATCCAGGGCATGTCCACGCAGGCGCGCGACGGCGCCAGCGAGGCGGAGTTGCAGCGGGTCGCCGACATGGCGCTGGCGGCTTGGCCGGTTTGAGGCTGCGGGCGACTCAGGGTTCGTCCTAGTAAGTTTCGATTTCGATTCTGAGCTCGGCGAGTAGGCCGGTCCCCGCGACTTCGATCGTGGTGGGCACGTCCGCGACGATCCCGTCCAGGACGTTCAGGGCCGCGCCGATTTCTGCGCCTGTGCATGTGCCCATGCCCAGAGTCAGCTCGCCGGCCAGCACGACCAGCACTGCCGCCTCGCCTTCTCGCACTGTCACGCCGCACGCCCCGGTCACGTCCACAGCACGCGCGGTGCCGCTCGCCCGCCCGCGTCGCGTCATCAGGTTCAGCGCCCGGGCGGGGCCGGCGGGCACGCGGCAGCTGGTCGTCGCTTCTCCGGAGAAGGCGAGCCTGTCCAGTACGCCGAGTCCGTGGACCGCCCCGTCGACGTCGAGGATCAGTTCGGTGCCGCCGATCAGCATCAGGACCCGGTCAATGCCGGTGAAGCCGGAGAACGGCCCGTCCTTTTCGATGTCGGCGATGCTCACCGACCAGTCGATGTCCTCGAACGTCGCACTGGCCGGGGCGGCCGCGAGCCGACGCGTCACGCCGCCGCCGTTCTTCCACGGTGTCGGGGTCAGGTCTTGCCAACGCACCAGGGTATGCGACATGGCCGCATCATAGGCGCTGGCTGTCCCGCGTCCGCGAACGTTCGGCCAGCTTCCTGTTCCCGGTCATCCGCGGTTCACGGAAGAGCCTTGGTCAACGCGCCTACTGGATGAAGTTGTACAGTCAACTTTGGCGCTTTATCTCGCGGCACCTTGTCAGGAGATTCCATGACGCACATACCGAATACGCCCGCCCCCGACTCACCGCACGACGACGGCTCCGAGCCGACCGCCGGCGCCAGCCGCCGCCGCTTCCTCCAAGGCTCCGGGGCCGTCGCCGGCACGCTCGCGCTCAGCGGGTTCACCGGCTCGGGCACCGCCGAGGCCGCCGACGCCACTGCGGCCACCGGGGCCGCCGGCCCCACCGGCGCCACCAGTGCCGCTGCTACCAGCCGCAGGGGCCTGCCGCGCGGGTTCAACGGCGACATCTCCGACCTGAAGCACGTCGTCATCCTGATGCAGGAGAACCGGTCCCTGGACCACTACTTCGGCGCGTTCCCCGGCGTGCGCGGCTTCGGCGACAAGCAGGCGCTGCGGTTCCAGGACGGCACCAGCGTCTTCCAGCAGAAGGACGCCACCGGCAAGATCGTCTCCCCGCAGGCCGACGACGGCGCCTGGGGCAACGACCACGGGGCCTGGGGCGATGTGAACCACCGCAAGTGGGACCTGTGGGTGCAGCACAGCGGCGCCAGCTGCATGAACTACCACAGCGACGCCTACATGGGCTTCTACCACTCGGTCGCGGCCCAGTACACCATCGCCGACCAGAACTTCTGCTCCGAGTTCGGGCCGACCGACCCCAACCGCAAGTATCTGTGGAGCGGCACCGCCAACAGCGAGACCGGCAACACCGACGAGTCCAACTACTCCCGCCCCTGGGTCACGGTCGCCGAGCAGCTCCAGGACGCCGGCATCGACTGGCGGCTGTTCTCCGACAACAGCGGCGACGGCCGCCAGGGCTACGTCAGCAGCTGGATCGGCGACTACGGCGACAACGAACTGAAGTACTTCAAGGGCTTCGAACCGGCCGGCCTCAGCGCCGACGACCCGCGCCTGCGCCCCGGCACCGGCCTGATCTGGCGCGGCAACGCCACCTACTACGCCGGCACCACCACCCCGAACAACGACTCCGACGCGAACCTCGACGCGGTCCTGAAGACCCTCCACGACGCCTGCCAGCCCGGCGCGGAACACCCGCTGCCCGCCGTCTCGTGGATCGTCGCACCCTACGGCTGGTCCGAGCACCCCGGCGCGGACACGATGCACGGCGAGCGCTACGTCAAGAAGGTCCTCGACATCCTGCAGGGCAACCCCGACATCTGGAACCACACCCTGTTCATCCTCAACTACGACGAGAACGACGGAAAGTTCGACCACGTCCTGCCGCCGTGGCCGGAGCAGGGCACGGCCCGCGAGTACGCCGGCGACTACCCGCTTGGCTTCGGCCCGCGCGTGCCGATGCTGCTGGTGTCGCCGTGGACCCGCGGCGGCCACGTCGCCTCGGAGGTGTTCGACCACACCTCGACCATCAAGTTCCTGGAAGTCTGGGCGGCCTCGGTGGGCAAGCCGTTCCACTGCCCCAACATCAGCGACTGGCGCCGCTCCATCGCCGGCGACCTCACCAGCGCGATCGACTTCGCGCACCCGCACCCGGGACCGGCCACCTTCCCGGACCCGCTCGCTGAGACGCCGGTGTCGATCACCGCCGACGACATGACGCCGCGGCCCCTGAGCTTCCAGCCGCACGCGACCATCGCCGAGGACCGCAAGGCGGGAACCGTCACCGCCACGATGACTCTGGCGGGCGGCCCGGTTGGCAAGGCTCTGAGCTTCCAGGTGTTCCCGGACAAGTACGAGGCGTTCTCCAGCACACCGTTCACGGTGACGGAGAAGAAGTCGCGCACGTACACGTGGGACGCGAAGGCCAACGATGGGAAGTACGCGTTCTCGATCTACTGCAACGACGGCTTCGTCCGCTCCTTCGCGGGCCAGCTCGGCGACCCGCCTCGCGTCCAGGCGGAACTGGTCGCGGGCGACGGCGCGCACCACCACGGCGAGGTGAAGCTGACCCTGCACAACGACGGGCCCAAGCGCATCACGTACACGCTCGCCGCCAACGACTTCCTCGGCGGGACGCGGCACGTCACGGTGGCCCCCGGGCACACCTCGACGGTGACGTGGCCGACGAAGCAGGGGTACTACGACGTGGTGCTGACCGTCGACGCCGTCGCCGGCTGGACGCAGCGCTACGCCGGGCGGGTCGCCACGGCTGAGCGGGGCTGCCGGTAGGGCGGGCTGGAGACAGCGGCCATCCGACGCCGCCATCACCCCTGTCCGGGGTGGTGGCGGCTTCGGCCGGAATCGGCTGGGTGGCACAGTTCGGCGCTGTGCCGCGCCTTGGGTGGCCTTGGGTGGGCTTTCGTGGGCTTGGGCGCGTCAGCCCCCGAAGACCTTCACCACCGGTTGTTCCGGATCGTGGGCGGCCCAGCCGGGGTTGCCGTCGCGGGCGAACGCGACCCACGCTCCGTGCATCTCCTCGGCGAGACCCGCTGGTGCGGTGTCCGGGCCGAGCAGGCCGCTGTCGCCGTGTAGCCATGGCTCGTCGGCGAGGTCGAATACGTAAGGCAGCTCGCTTGTGTGCGTGGCCCCGAGTCGGCCGTCGAGAGCCGTCGAGCGCTGTGCGAACGAGTAGACGTATGTCTGGCGTCCCGAGATCCGAGAGTGCGCCCCGGCCATACTCCTGGTGCCGGTGCCGAACAGTGCTTCGCCGAGAAGCGCTGAGCGCAGTTCACCGGCAGTGGCGTTCGGGCGGGCTGCTTTGAGGTCCGCGACCGCGCCGGCGGGATCGGCGTACCCCGCTGCGGCGAGGGTGAGGACATCGGCTTCGGTGGAGGACTCCAGCTTCCCCTGCGGCACGAGGTACAGGTTCCCCTCCTCGGTGTTGCTGCCGATGAGCACGCAGACCTCCGCGCCCGGCCCGTCGGCCAGCGCCTCAGCGGGCTGGACGGGCAGGACCAGGCTGAACGGGCTCAACCCGAGCAGCGGGTCCCTGGCCGTGGCCGTGCGCAGATCGAGTCCGGTCAGCTCCGGCAGGATGCCGAGGAGGTGCTCGTCCGGGATCGCGGCGAACTGCTCGACACTCGCCCGGACGCCGAGCGCGTGCGCCGCCGCCGCGGTCACCCGCTCGGCCTGCTCGGGGGTGAACGCACCCGTGCCACTGCCGCTTTGGACGATCGCGCGGCGGAACAGGCCCTTCGCCTCCGGTGTCGCCAGCAGTGCGCCGACGAGCGTCGCACCCGCCGACTGGCCGAAGACGGTGACGGCGCCGGGGTCGCCCCCGAACGGGGAGATGGTGTCCCGCACCCAGCGCAGCGCGGCCAGCACATCGAGCAGTCCGCGGTTGGCGGGAGCCCCGGGAAGGTCGAGGAAGCCCGGAATGCCGACCCGGTAGTTCACCGTCACCAGCACGACTCCGTCGCGGGCGAAGGCCTTGCCGTCGTACAGCGCGGCGCGGGTGGAGCCGCTGACGAACCCGCCACCGTGCACGAAGACCATGACCGGCCGCTTCCCGCCGTCGGCCGCGGGGGTCCGGACGTCCACGGTCAGGTACTCCTCACCGGGCACCCAGCCCGGTCCGAAGTAGGGCGTCATGTCGAGGCGGCCGAAGGGGCGGGCGGGCTGTGGCGCCGTCGGTGAGGGCTCGACGGCGTTCCTGATCCCGGACCAGCCGGGGTGCGGTACCGGTGCGGCGAAACGTCGAGCACCTTGCGGGGCCATCGCATACGGGATGGCCCGGTACAGCTCGCCGAACCGGTCGCGCAGACCGCGCACGACACCGGCGGGCGTCTCGACCACTGGGTGTGAGTACTGGGGCATGGGAACGAACCTTTCCTTTCGGTCTCGGGTGCTTCAGGCGATCCGGGAGAATCCCGCCCACTGCCTGATCGCGAACTTCGAGCCGTCCCTGTCGACCTCGGCCGCGCCGTGGCCGCCCAGATGCGCGGGGAAGACGAGGGCGTTGCTCTCGGCGGCGCGGCCGAGCAGCTTGTGCCTGGTCGCCCGGGCCTGGACCGGGTCCTCGCAGAAGCAGGAATTGGTGTCCGGCTCCATGATCTGCGCCACGGTGTGCACCATGTCCCCGACGAACAGCGCACGATCACGACCCGACTCCAGCGTCAGGACCGACGAGCCCGGGGTGTGGCCGGGTGCCGACTCCAGCCGCAGGTTCCCGTCGATCCGGTGGGAGCCGTCCCACAGTTCGGCCAGCCCGGCCTGGAACACCGGGGCGACGCTGTCCTCGAACACGTTCTGGTTGCCACGGCCCAGACGCGGCTCATGACCGTTGGCCGGGTTCCAGAAGTCGAAGTCCCGCCGCGGCATGAGGTAGGTGGCGTTCGGGAAGGTCGGTACCCACGTGCGGCCGTCCAGGTAGGTGTTCCAGCCGACGTGGTCGATGTGCAGGTGGGTGTTGACCACGATGTCGACGTCCTCGGGCCGGACGCCCGACGCCGCGAGGTTGGCGAGGTAGTCGGTGTCCAGGCGGCTCCAGACCGGCGCGTAGGGCCGGTCCTTGTGGTTGCCCACGCCGGTGTCGACGAGGATCGTGCGTCCCTCGCTGCGCAGCACCCAGGACTGGAGCGCCGTGTTGCACTCGTTGGTCGCCGGGTCCCAGAAATCCGGCACCAGATCATGGCGGTGCCGCCCCCAAGCCTCGTCGGAGCAGTCCGGGAAGAACTCAGACGGAGCCATCCCGACTGAGCCGTAGTACTCCTTGACGCGAGCGACGGTGACGTCGCCCAAGGTGATCTGTTCCATGGTCTTCCTTGCTGATCGGGCGCATGGCCGGGTGCTCCCGAGCTTGGATCGGGTCGCCCCGGCCAGCCAGACCCGCCCTGTCCTACCCCTGCCAGGGAGTGGCTGCGTCCGGCTGCCGCGTTGCACACTGCACGTATGGACGGACCCGGCCCCCTGGGCGACTTCCTGCAGGCGCGCCGGGCTCAGCTCCGGCCGGAGGACATCGGACTGCCCGCCTTCGGGCCCCGCAGGGTGGCCGGACTGCGCCGAGAGGAGTTGGCGCAACTGGCGGGCGTCAGCGCCTCCTACTACACCCGGCTCGAACAAGGACTCTCACGCGGCGCCTCACAGGAAGTACTGGACGCCATCGGCCGCGCCCTGCAACTCGGCGACCACGAACGCGACCACCTCGCACGCCTGGCCGACACGTCCCGCCGCACGACCCGCATCCGCAGACCCCGCCCGGAAAAGGTCGCCGACGAAACCTGGGACCTGATGCGCGCGATGGACGGCGTCCCGGTCCTCGTCCTCGGGCGCCGCACCGACGTACTCGCCTGGAACAGCCTCGGCCACGCACTGCTCGCCGGGCACCTGGACCCGCTCGCCCCACACAACCCGGCCCACCGCCCGAACATGAGCCGGATGCTGTTCCTCGACCCGCACTGCCGCGAGCTGTACCGGGACTGGAACCGCAAGGCACGCGCGGTCGTGGGCAACCTGCGCGCCGCAGCGGGCCGGCACCCGGAGGACCTGCTGCTGAAAGAGCTGATCGGCGAGTTGACGATGCAGAGCCCGGAGTTCGTCGCGCTATGGCGGGACCACCGCGTGTCCCCCTGCGACGCGGCGTCATATGACCTGCACCACCCGACGGTAGGACTGCTGACGGTGACGCAACAGACACTTGCGCTCGTCCGCTCGCCGGAGCAGGTGCTCGTCGTGTGCACCGCACGCGCCGGCTCCTCGTCGGAGACCGCTCTCGCGTTGCTCCAGCAGGCGGGCGTCTTGCAGCCGGAGGCCGGCGCTGCGTTCAGCTCGGAGAGCAACAGCCACCGTCAGGGCTCGAATTCGAACAGACCGTGATGTAGCGCACCGCCGTGCCGCAAGATGGAGTGGGCGTCTATCGCGGGAGGGTGGTTCGTGGGGCGGGAACTGGGTTACGCGGATGCGGTCAAGCTGCTCGGTGGTGTCGACAGCCGGGTGGTGGCCGCGCTCGACAGGCTCACGGGCGGCTTGTTGCTCGCGGCGTCCGTGAGCGGCAGCACTTTCGCGCTGAATCTGTTCGAACCCAAGGGCGAGTTGGCCAGGTTGAGCGGCGAGCTGGTCACCGGCCTTGCCGACCGTATGCGGGGACTCGGCCGGTTCGACCGGACTCAGCGGCTCGTCGCCGCGCACAAGGTCGTCGTGATCACAGCCTATTTCGAGGCACTGTCGTCGGCCAGGCTGCCGTTCAGCCCTCAGGAACTGTCGCAAACCGCCGCGGCACAGGTTTCACTCGCGACAGGGCAGGCAGTCGAGTCCGAGCGCTTGAAAGCGTTGGCCGAAGTCCTGCTGGAAAGCACGATTCCCGGTGATGCGCCCAGACTGACGGGCGATCCGGGCACGGAGGGGCTGCGCAAGCTATACGGAACCATCGGTATGCGGCTGATGGCCGTGGTCGAGGAGGCGACGCCGTGGAGCGACCTCGACCCAGCGGAGCAGGGGAGCTTTCGCCGTGTCATTGAGCACGATGTGCCGACATCGGCGCTCTCGCACTACGAGGGCCTACTACGTCGCCTGGCCGCCGAGTACCCCGAGGTGGCGTTCTGGAGCATGCGGCTTGACCATGCCGCCATCAGCGAGCAGATAGCCGCGCTCGACGTCGGCCTGGCAGGCGTGGAGCGGTTCCTTAAGGATATCACCTCCGAGCGAATACCGGATGTGCGGCGCGACGCCCTGGTCAGACGGTATCGCAAGGCGCTGAAGCGGCCGATTATGGAAGGGGGCGATATCCCGGACGGACTGGCCATCCCTTCTCTGGCTGACGCGTATATCAACCCACGATTCCGCGCCGTTCAGATTTCCCAGTCTTTACCCATCGATCGGGAGGACTTTTGGGAAGAGCACCCGATCCGAGAGGATCTCCAGGAATATCTCATCAGTTACCTGACGACGGTCGGCGCCGCCACGCATCCGCTGATCCTTCTCGGCCAACCAGGCTCGGGCAAGTCAGTCCTCACCAAGATCCTTGCGGCACACCTTCCCGCAGCGGACTTCCTGACCGTACGCGTGGTGTTGCGCGAGGTGCTCGCCGACACAGATCTGCAGGCGCAGGTCGAGCACGCGATCCGAGCCGAGACCGGGGAGAGCCTGAGCTGGCCTGCTCTGGCGCGCAGCGCCGCGGGCGCGATGCCGGTCCTGTTGCTTGACGGCTTCGACGAATTGCTCCAGGCCACCGGCATCGGGCAGAGCGACTACCTCGAACAGGTCGCGCGGTTCCAGGAGCGGGAAGCCGACCAGGGCCGTCCGGTGGCGGTCGTCGTGACCAGTCGTACGGCGGTGGCGGACCGCGCACGCATCCCCTCCGAGGGGGCGATGGTGGTCAGACTCGAGCCGTTCGCCGACGAACAGGTACGCCGCTGGCTTGCGATCTGGAACTCCAGTAACGCCGCCTACTTCGAAGCCCGCAAAGTGCTACCGCTGGCTGCGCAGACCGTCCTGCGCCAACCCGTGTTGACCGGCCAGCCCTTGCTTCTGATGATGCTCGCCCTCTACGACGCCGGCGACAACGCGCTGCGCAACGATGTCCGGGAACTCGAAGAGGCGGACCTCTACGAACGGCTGCTGATCAGCTTCGCACAACGTGAGGTACGCAAAACTCGACCGCACTTGAACGGAGAACCTCTGAACACCGCGGTTGAGTCGGAGTTTCTTCGACTATCCGTTGTGGCCTTCTCCATGTTCAACCGCGGTCGCCAATGGGCCGCGGAGGTTGAGCTGTCCGCCGACCTGAGCACATTGCTGCATGGCACCGACACGCCGCCGCGCGCTATGGGGTTCCACGAACCGGCGACGCCCGCGCAAATCGTGATCAGCCACTTCTTCTTCATCCACCAAGCCCAGGCCATTCGCAGCGACAAACGTCTGACCACCTGTGAGTTCCTGCACGCCACGTTCGGTGAATACCTGATCGCCCGCCTGACGGCGCACGAGCTGAGCGATCTATGCACGGTCACCGCCCTGCCGATGTCTCGCAGCCGCACGCTGACGACCGACGGGTTCCTGCGCGCGCTGCTGTCCTTCGCTCCGTTGACCATGCGTTCAAAGGTCGTAGAGTTCCTCACCATCATGGTGCGCCGCCTTCCGGCCCAGGACGTCGCCCGGCTACGCGGGCTGCTGACCGCCGCCTTTCAGACCGCTTCCGAGCCGGCGACGGACCTCAGCTATGAGGCATACCGTCCGTCGCGAGCCAGCGCGTCCGCCATGCACGCCGCGTACTCCGCGAACCTCCTCGTGCTGCTCGTCCTGCTCGGCGGCCCGGTGACCGGCCGCGACCTGTTCCCCGACCTGCCGTACAGCGTCCAGTCATGGCGCAGGCAAACAATGCTCTGGCGCTCACAATTCACCGTCGAAGGATGGCGCAGCCTCACCAGAACCCTCCAACTCGACCGCATTTGGGCGGGCAACGAACGTGATATCGCACTCACCCTGGCTGCGCGGCCCTGGCTGCCGCCACACTTGGAGGGTTTCTGGATCGACCATGTTCGCAGAGACCATTCCGCCAGGAGTACTCACTTCGGATGGGGCGGTGGAAATCAAGATGATCTGCGACGGGAAAGCTACTTCACCTGCGATCTGACGGAAGACATCGCCTGGCACGGCCTTGAGCCCATCGCCGACGAACTGGCCACCACCACGCAGTTCGCGCGCATAAGCGAGGACGATGCCGTCTCGAATGCCCATGCCATGATTCGTTTGTGGTTGGCCTCCAGCCGACCGACCGGCGCCGAAGCACTTGAACTCGAGTATGAGAACTGCCTTGAGGTCATCGACTGGTGCCGACCCCCGACCGACACGGCCGGCCGCGACGCGAACTACGTGCGGGTCCTACGCCAGATGGCCGCCGATAAGGAGCGACTCTCGATGCAGTTCCTGCGCGAGGCCAGGGACCGATTCCGGGATTCAATCCTCAGGAAAGACTATCTCGACGAAAATCCCCTGGTACGCGGTTGGGCTGCCCAGGCATTCGCCGACCTCGAAGATGACGACCTCCACAGGGGCCGCAGCTCAAGCCCCGCCTACTATAAGGTCTGGCAAGACAATACATACTCGTAGTCACTGACTGAACGCCGAAATGCCGAAGGGCCGCCGACCGGGGGGTGGTCGACGGCCCTTCTATCAGCTGGTCAAACAATCACCACCGCATCAGCCCTCAGCCACCGCGAACACGTGCATCGCCGTGGTGTTGCTGCTGACACTGGACGCCACGTCCGGGAACGTGATCGACGCGAGCGTCTTCGTCGAGTCCAGCGGCACCGTGGTGGAGAACACGTACATCGTGATCGACTGCGAGCTGCCGGAGTCGCTGTTCCGGTACGGCATCGTGGCGATCGCGGCGTCCGTGCTGTCCGCGCCGCTGGCCCAGTCGTTCAGGGTCAGGGTCTGGGTGGTGCTGGTGCCGTCGGTGTAGGTGAGGGTGACCGGGCCGGTGGCGCCGCCGTTGGTGGAGGAGCCCAGGAAGCCGAGCTTGGTCGCCCCGGCCTTCCCGTTCACCAGCATCTCCTGGCCGGCGGGCAGGATGTTGTCCGCGCCGCAGGCCTGGACGTTCGGCCAGGTGTAGGTCACGCCGTTGGACGTCACCGTGCCGCCGGGCTTGATGCCGTTGGCGGCCAGGGCTTCGGCCGAGTAGCTGTAGCCGTCGCCGTCGAAGTTGGCGCACTTCTGGTTCGCGTCCGGCGAGGTGCCGGTGTTGCTGTAGTAGTCCGCCGGGTTGTTGGTCGGGGTCATCGGCAGCACCTGGCTGTCGGAGACCTGGCCCGCGGCGTTGACTACGGTCACGGCGGCGTTGGTGCCCGCGTAGACGTGGAACATGCCGTTGGAGCCGCTGGGGGTCGGGACGGTGAAGGTCACCGCCGTGTCACTCCAGGAGTCGACCGTGAACGCCGCGCTGTTGCCCGGCGCGCCCCAGTTGATGCCCTGGTCGCTGAAGGCCACGTAGCCGGTGCCCTGGGTGGCGCCGAAGCCGGTGCCGTGGATGGTCACCTGCTGGCCCGCGGCGGCCGGGGACGGGGTGACCGCGGTGGTCACCGCGCCGGTCGGGGCGGTGGTCGAGGTGCCGACCGAGAACACGTGCAGCCGGCCCTGGTTCGCCCCGTTGGGCAGGGTCACCGAGGTCAGCGTCTTGGTCGGGTCGACCGGGAACACCGTGGAGAACACGTGCGTCGCGACGGACTGCTGGCCGTTCGAGCAGCTGTCGCAGGTCCGATACGGCAGCGTCGCCGCGTCACCGTTGCCGAACGAGGGCTTGCTGGCGCCGGCGCCCAGGGTCCAGTCGGACAGGCCGAGCCAGAACTGGGTGCTGGTGCCGTCGGAGTAGGTCAGCGTCATCACGCCCTGGCTCGGTCCGCCGTCGGCCGAACCCAGCAGACCGAACTGCTGCGTCCCGGCCGGGGCCGACACGGTCAGCTTCTGGCCGGCGGCCACCGTGTTGTCCGGGTAGCCCGGAGCCGGCAGCGGCCAGGTGTAGGTGATGCCGCCCACGGTCACCGGCTTGCCGGGGTTCAGCCCGGCGGCGGCCAGCGCCTGTGCGGAGTAGCTGTAGCCGCCACCGTCGAAGTTCGCGGAGTTGACCGCGGAGTCGTCGGCGATGCCGTTGTTGTTGAAGGTGGACAGCAGGCTGCCCGGGGTGGCGACCAGGACCGTGAGGTTCATCGTCGGCAGGGTCTTGCCGTCCTCGGTCAGCTTGACCGGGACCGTGTAGAAGGTCTGCGCCGTGGTGGCCGCGGCCTTGACCGTCAGGGTCAGCGAGCCGTGGCCGGCCGGCGAGACGTGCACGTCCGGTGCGGACTGCTTGGTGCTCAGGCCGGACGGCGCGGTCGCGCTCACAGAGATCTTCTGGGAGTGGCCGATGACGTCCTGCGCGGACACCGTGACCTTGGCGCTGCCGCCGGGGGCCACCTGGATCTGCTGGTCGGACAGGTACCCGATGGCGGGCTGCTCGCCGGCGCCGTGCGACGGCGGCACGTCGTTCTTGCCCGCGCCCCAGCCCTTGTTCGGCGTGGAGCCCATCTTGATGTCGAGCGTCGCGCCGTTGGTGAACGCCGAGGCCGGCAGGTACGGCGAGTGCCACGACGAGCCGTTCAGCTTCATGCTCTGCACGTAGAAGTTCTTCACCGAGTCCGCGCCGGGGGCGTTGACGGTGATGGCCTTGCCGTTGCCCAGGTGGATGACTTCCAGCGGGAACTCAGGGCTGTTCAACGCCATGTCGGCGCTGCCCGCGGCCTCCGGGAACATCCCGAGCATCGAGTAGACGCCCTGCGCCGAGGTCGTACCCAGGTCGTCGTTGCCGCCCAGGCTGGTCTTCGGGTCGTCGGTGAAGATCTGGGTGCGGACCTCGTTCACGATCTTCTGCGCCTTCCACGGCGCGCCGGTCCAGTCGTACAGCCACGGCACGCCCATGTCCGGCTCGTTGCCCAGGAACGCGTACGGCGACGGCGGGCCCTGGTCGAGCTGGGTGAAGAAGGTGTCCAGCTGCTTCTGCACCGCCTGGCCGCCGCCCATGGCCGTGACCAGACCGCCGAGGTTCCAGCCGATCTGCCAGCGGTACTGCGAGGCGTCGCCCTCGACGTAGTTGTCGGAGGTGCTCAGGGTGGTCGGGAGGTACTGGCCGCTGGTGGTGCGCGGCTCGATCAGGCCGGTGGCCGGCGCGTACAGGTTCTGCCAGTCCTGCGACCGGGTCTGCAGCGCGGCGGCGTCGGTCGTGTCGCCGAGCGCGCCGGCGAACTGGCTCAGCGCGAAGTCGGCGGCGCCGTACTCCTCGGTCGTCGACACCGGCCCGTAGAAGTTGCAGCAGGTGTTGGCGGCGTCGGAGGGGACGTAGCCGTACTTCTCGAAGTCGGCCAGGTCCGGCCGGATGTTGTTCGGGGTGTTCGCCTCGGCCAAGGCGTACTTCAGCGCCGAGGCCGTGTCGAAGTCGCGCGCCCCGAAGGCGTAGTAGTCGGCGAGTTCGCCGTCGGCCGGGTCGCCGACCATGACGTAGCTCTCACCGTTGTTCATCGCCCACTTCGGCATCATGCCGTTGTTCTGCGAGGCGTCGTTGACGATCGACTGCGCGGCGTTGCTGGCCATCGCCGGGTCGACGATCGCCTCCAGCTGCGCCTGGGACCGGTAGATGTCCCAGCCGGAGTAGTTCGCGACCTGGATGTGCCCCGGCTGGACGGTGTGCACCTGGTTGTCGAACCCGACGTACTGGCCGTTGGTGTCCGAGAACGTGTTCGGGTGCAGCAGCGCGTGGTACAGCCCGGTGTAGAACACCTGCTGGCGCGCCGCGGTCCCGCCGCCGATCTGGATCTTGCCCAGTTCGTCGTTCCAGGCATTCACGCCGGCGGCGTGCACGGTGTCGAACGCGAAGCCGTTCTGCTCGGCCGCCAGGTTCGCCGTGGCGTTGGGGCCGGAGGTGAACGAGATGCCGACCTTGGCCTGCACCACCTGGTTGCTGCTGGTGTTGAAGGTCAGGTACACGCCGTCGGGGCCAGCCGCCGCGGCGTTCGCCGTCAGCTTCTGGGCGGTCTTGGGCGCGGCGGGCATCGTGCCGTGCAGCGTCGGCGCGGGCAGCACGCCCGGCTTGGCCGGCTTGGACTGGGGACCGGTGGCCTTGTCGCCGCCGGAGGCAGGGCTCGGAGACGCGCTCGGGCTCGGACTCGGGCTCGGGCTCGGGGACGCGCTGGGCGCGGCCGGGCTCGCAGCGGTCGTCGGGGCCTGCGTGTTCGTGCTCTGCGTCGCCTTCGACTGTGTCTTAGCCGCGGCCGGCGCCGAACCCGGGGTGACGGTCGAGCCGGTCCACGTGCCGTTCGCGGTGAACGGCTGGTCGAAGACCATGTCGAAGTTCAGCGTGTAGGTATTGCCGGCACCGCAGAAGTGACCGCTGGTGACAGAACCCTTGATCTCGTTGTTCCCGACGATCGTGGCGCTGGTCGCCGAGTCGCCGTTCTGCGAGCCGTTCAGCTTGAACAGCAGGTTGGACTGCGCGCCGGCCGGGAAGGTGAACCGGCCGATGCCCGAGCGCGCGGTCTCGGTCAGCTCGGTCTTCACCGCCGATGCGCCGGTGCCGGTCGTCACCGAGTAGTAGTCGGACGAGGCCGACTCGGCGGTGTGGCTGAACGGTGCCGAGGCGCTCGACGGGTTCGCCGGCAGCGCGCCGACCGTCGGCAGGATCGGCACGTCGCCGAACGCCCCACAGCCCGGGCCAGACATGTGGGTCATGCTGAACCCGGAGATGTTGGAGTCGCCGTAGTAATAGCCGCCGCCCTCAGGACGGTCGGGCGTGGTGTCCGGTCCCCACTGCATCATGCCGAACGGCACATCCGGGCCGGGGAAGTCGTCGGCCTGGCCGCCGGCCCCGCCGTCTCCGGTGGCCAGGAACGGGTTGACCGCCGCCGCCGGGTTCGCGACCGGGGTGACGCCCCCGGCCCCGGCGGTCGCGGCGAAAGCCGTCCCCGCCGCTCCCGACAGGCCTACTGCAACGCTTAAGGCTCCAGTCAAAACGGCGGCACCAGCCGCCTTGGCCAAGTTTCGTCGAACAGCCTTTTGTCGAACGTTAACACGGCGCGCCATGGGCACCGTCCCTCCACGAGTGGTCAGTTCTCGAACAGGTTCGAAGGTGACGGCGGTAACGTTAGCAAGCGTTCTGAGTTGCGACTATGGGTCCTGGGAACCCTGTTTTCCTGTTAACGTTCCCATGCTGGTCAGACCGATCCGGTGGCGAAAAATCGTTATCCGGCCCCGGTTACGAGCACATGACAAAGGCGGTCGGAGCCGACATCGGCCCCGACCGCCTCAACTGTGGGTGATTACTAACTCGCTATACCGCCCCGGGCATCAGCCCCGATACGTCTCCAACAACCGCAACCAGACCTCGCCGATGGTCGGGTAGGCCGGAACGACGTGCCACAGCCGGCTCACCGGCACCTCGGCCGCCACCGCCATCGCCGCCGAGTGCACGAGCTCCGCCACACCGGGCCCGACGAACGTGACCCCGACCAGCACCTCCCGGTCCAGATCCACGACGGCGCGCGCCCGGCCCCGATAGCCGTCGGCATACAGCGCCGCCCCGGCGACCGAGCCGAGGTCGTAGTCGACCTCGCGCACCCGCAGTCCCGCGTCCTGCGCCTGCTTCAGGGTGATGCCGGCGGCCGCGGCCTCGGGGTCGCTGAACACGACCTGGGTCACGGCGTGTACATCCGCCGTCGCCACGCTGCGTCCCCACGGCTCGGTGTCCAACGCTCGCCCGGAGGCGCGGTCGGCGATCACAACGCCGAAGATCCGGCCCTGATACTTGCCCTGGTGCGTCAGCAGAGCGCGATGATTCACATCGCCGGCCGAGTACAGCCACCCGCCGTCGACGCCCTCGACCAGTCCGGTGTCGTCGATGGTGAGCCAGCTGCCGGGCTTGAGGCCGACGTTCTCCAAGCCGAGGTCCGCGGTGGCGGGACGGCGGCCGGTGGCGAAGAGCACCTCGTCAGCGGTCAGGGTGCTGCCATCGGCCATGGTGAGTTCCACCGTTCCGTCGCCCTGGCGCTTCACGGCGGTGGCCGACGCGCCGAAGCGCACGTCCACGCCGTCCTCGGCCAGGTTCTCCGCGACGAGTTCGCCGACGAAGGGCTCCATGGCACTCAGCAGCCGGTCGTCCCGAACGAGCATGGTGACCTCGCTGCCCAGCGCGCGCCACGCGGTGGCCATCTCCACGGCCACCACCCCGCCGCCTACCACGGCCAGCCGCGCCGGCGCCTGCTTGGCGCTGGTCGCCTCGCGGCTGGTCCACACCTCCGCCTCGGCCACCCCCGGCAGGTCCGGCACCAGGGCCTGGGTCCCGGTGCACACCGCGACGGCGTGCCGCGCGGTCAGGACCCGGTCGGTGCCCTCGGGGGTGCGCACCACGACGCGGCGCTCGCCGTCGAGCCGGGCGTGGCCGCGCACCAGGCACAGGCCGGCCTTGGCCAGCCAGTCGACCTGCCCGTCGTCCTTCCAGTTCGAGGCGAATCCGTCACGGCGGGCCAGCACCGCAGCGGTGTCCACGCTCCCGGCGACGGCCTGCTTGGCGCCGTCCAGGCGCCGGGCGTCGGCCAGCGCGGCGATCGGCCGCAGCAGCGCTTTGCTGGGCATGCAGGCCCAGTAGGAGCACTCGCCGCCGACGAGTTCGTGCTCGACGACGGCCACGCTCAGCCCGCCGGCGTGCGCGCGGTCCGCGAGGTTCTCCCCCGTCGGCCCGCCGCCGATGACGACGACGTCGAACACCTCGCCGTCGGCAGGGTCGAACGTGTCGGCCGGCTCCCCGTCGTCGCCGACGGCCGGCGCCGCCCCGTGCACGAAGATCGGCGCCCCCTCGGCCACCATCTCCTGGGCTGCCTGCACGACGTTCTCATCCGGGGCTTCCATGACACTCCTCACGCAACGTTCTGTATTGATGTCCCCACCAGCCGACTGGTTCTTGATTCAATCGCGATCCGACCCGCCGCGCATGCCCGTTGCGGCGCGTCCTATGCCCGGCGCGCGCCGCGATCTCAGTGCCGCACCAGACCGCCGACCGGGACCGGGGCGACGTGGCCGGTGGCCGGGGTGGTCCGCGCCAGGGCGAGGCCGACGTCGACCAGCGAGGAACGGCGTAGCGCGGGCACGTCGGCGATCGGGGTCCAGACCGACTCGGCGATGTCGCCGTCCGGCTCGGGCCGCAGCTCGCCGCCGGTGATGCGGACGCCGTAGAAGATGCCGATGTTCTGGTGCGGGACCGGTCCGGGCTCCCGCATTTCGGCGCTGGGGATCACGCGCGAGTCCACCCCGAGCAGCCGCTCGACCACGGCGCTGCAGCCGGTCTCCTCGGCGACCTCTCGGATCACCGCGTCGATGGGGTCCTCGGTGTGCTCCACCCGGCCGCCGGGCAACGTCCAGACGCTGTCTCCGGCCGACTGCACGCAGCGGGCCAGCAGGACTCGGTCATCGACGACGCAGACGGCGTAGGCGGCCAGCCGGAAGCTCATTCCCGCCACGGTATACGGGATCGCATATGAAAATCCGGCCCGGCCGCTCACCAAGCGACCGGACCGGACCGAACCGGACCTGAAACAACCTCACCCGTTCTTGGCAGCCGAGTCCGACTTCGTGTTCTTCGCACCGGCGCCGCCCTCCCGGGCCGCCGCCGCTCCGGCCGCGCGCGCCGACGAGGGCGCCGACGAGGGCGGCGGACCCGGCTTCGGGCCCGGCTTGGGAACCGGTCCGGGCTTCGGGGCGGGGCCGGGCTTCGGCGCCGCTCCCCCGCTGCCGGCCGCCGAGGTGCCGGCCTCCTTGGCCGCCGCTCCGGTCGCGGCCGTGCCCGTAGCCGCAGCCGCAGCCGGCTTCTTCCCCTGCGTCTGCTCTTCCTCATCCTCGGCGAAGGCCTCGCGCAGCTGCTCCTCCTGCTCCTTGGACAGGTTCGTCTTGATCAGCTCGGCCCCGGCCCGCTCGAAGGTCGGCAGCACCCGGTCCCCGACCTCGTCCGAGGACAGCACGAACAGCGCCGAGGTGCCCCGCGTGACCTTCGCCTTCACCTGCTCGATGAAGTCCTTGTCGATCCCGACGTTGGCCATCGAGCCGCCCAGCGCGCCGGCCGCGGCGCCGACCGCCAGGCCGATCAGCGGGATGAAGAACAGCAGCCCGAACAGCAGGCCCCAGAAGGCGCCGCCGAGGGCGCCGCGGCCGGTCATGTCGGCCAGCTGCCGGGTCTTGGGCCGCTTGGCGTCGGCCGGCCAGCTGACCACGGCGCCGTCCAGCACCTTGATCAGCTCCTGGGCCTGCAGCTGCTTCAGTTCCTCGAGCACCGTCTCGGCACTGTCGGGGTTGTCGAACTTCCATACGGTCAGGGTTGCCACGAACTCCTCCTTCGGAAGGGCATCCCGACCAGTTTGCGTCGGTATGGGCGGACCTGCCTGTCGGCGGGTCCGCCCGCGCCGGCCCGCGCCGGCCCGCGCCGCGGCGGCTACTTGGCCAGCCGCCCGAGCAGCGCCGAGGCCGCGGCGATCCCGGCCACCGCGGCGCCGGCCAGCACGCCGAAGTCCAACGGCAGGTGCGAGGGGGTGCCGATGAGCAGCCCGCGCAGCGCGTCCACCTCGTAGCTCAGCGGGTTCCCCTTGCTGATCGCGCGCAGCCAGGCCGGCATCAGCGAGACCGGGTACAGCGCGTTGGAGCCGAAGAACAGCGGCATGGTGATGGCCTGGCCGATGCCCATCAGGCGGTCGCGGGTCAGCACGATCCCGGCGATGCAGATCGACAGGCAGGAGAAGAACGCCGAGGCCAGCACCACGGCGCCGGCCACCCCGAGCAGCTTGAGCGGGTTCCAGGTCAGCGCCACCCCGAGCAGCGCGGCCAGCACCACCACCACGACCGCCTGGATCACCGACTTCACCCCGGCGGCGAACGCCTTGCCGGCCACCAGCGCGGCCCGCGGCGTCGGGGTGACCAGCAGCTTGGTCAGCACCCCGGAGTCCCGCTCCCAGATGATCATGATGCCGTAGAAGATGGCGATGAACATCGCCGACTGCGCGATGATGCCCGGCGCCAGGTAGTCCAGGTACGGCAGGCCGCCGGTGGGGATGGCGTGCAGGCGGGTGAACGTCTCGCCGAAGATCAGCAGCCACAGCGCCGGCTGGATCGCGCGGGTGTAGAGCTCGGTGCGGTCGTGGCGCAGCTTCTGGATCTCCACGGCGCACATCGCGGCGATCCGCGTGGGCAGCACGCGCCACCCGGTGCGGACCTCCGCGGGCTGGTAGAGCAGCCGGGGCCGGGCCGGCGCGGCAGGGGCCCCAGCCGGCGCGGCCTCAGCCGACACGGGAGGCGGTGTGACGGGAACGGCGGACATCGCGGAAACTCCCTCCGTCTGTGCTTCCGATCAGTTCGCTGCCGGCGAAGTGGCGGAACACGTCTTCCAGGGTCGGCTCGGTCTCGTGGCCGGCCGCACGCCACACCTCGGCGAGATCGCGCTTCAGGCTCTCCGGCGTGCCGGTGGCCCGGATCAGGCCCTTGTGCATCAGGGCCAGCTGATCGCAGTACTGGTCGGCCTCGTCCATGTAGTGCGTGGTGACCAGCACGGTCATCCCGGTGGCTTCGCGCACGTCGGATATCCGCTCCCAGACGCTGGTGCGCGCGATCGGGTCCAGGCCGATCGTCGGCTCGTCCAGGATCAGCAGCCGCGGCGCGCTGACCAGTGCCTGCGCCAGCTCCAGACGGCGCACCATGCCGCCGGAGTAGGTGCCCGCCATCCGATCGGCGACGTCGGCGAGCCCGACGATGTCCAGGGCCTCGGCGACCCGCTCGGCCCGCTCCCGGCGCGCGATGTCGAAGACCCGGGCGAACAGCGCGACGTTCTCCCGGCCGGTCAGCCCGCTGTCGGCGGACAGCTGCTGCGGGACGTAGCCCAGCAGCCGGCGCGCGCCCATGCGGTCGCGGGCCACGTCGTGCCCGAAGACGCGGATCATCCCCGGCGGCACCTTGAGCAGGGTGGTGATGGCGCGGATCGCGGTGGTCTTGCCGGCGCCGTTGGGGCCGAGCAGGCCGAACACCTGCCCGGCCGGGACCGTCAGGTCGATGCCGTCCACGGCGCGGGTCGGGCCGAAGGCGTAGACCAGGCCGGTGACGGCGATCGCCGGCGCGCCGGCCTCGGGTTCAGGCTCGGGCTCGGGCTCGGGCTCGGGCTCGGGCTCGGCTGCGGGTTGTCGGGAATCGGTGGCGGTCATATGACCTCTCCGCTCTCGGGGAACTCAACGCGGTCCGGGACCCCGGCCCCGTTCTCGGCCTCCTCGTGCAGCGACGCGGACAGCGCCCGCAACGCCGGCAGCGCGGCGTCCAGGGCGGCGCGATCAGCCGGCGACAGTCGCTCGATGTGCGTGCGGACCAGCACGGAGCGGCGGTCCTGCCACTCCTGCAGCCGGTTCCCGGCCTCGGGCGTGATGCGCAGCAAGGTGGCCCGGCCGTCGCTGGGATCGGCCGCGCGCTCCAGCATGCCGAGCTCCACCAGCCCCTTGACCAGCGTGGACACCGAGTTCCCGGCCAGCCCGAGCTCCTTGGCGGCCTCGGAGACCCGCAGGCCCGGATGCGCGCGCACCAGCCTGAGCAGCTCCACCTCGGCGCCGCGCAGGCGCGGCAGCTGGAGCCCGGCGCGCAGCCGGCGGCGGATCAGCCGGTTCAGGCCCGCGAGGACGTTCTCAAGCTCCGATGGCTCGGTGGCACCGCTCATACCCAGATTTTAGCTCTGACGCAGAGCTAATTGAAGAGGGGGGTGGCGCACCACGGTGTCATGCGGTGAAGCAATAAGGACCTTTCCACGCCGATGCGCCGTACTGATTCGTCGCGGCCATCGATCGAGACATGGCAGACGCCGACGCAGGTCGACTCGGCGACATCGAACCCTGCCATCTGCGCGGGCGGCGACCCGGCTGGGGGTTTGCTGGTCGGCGGGCATCGGGCCCCGGTCCCCGGGCCCGCCTACCGGTTGCGCGGTGACAGATCAGTTGTCACCGCCGGCGTCACCCCCGGGGCGTCAGCAGCCCCAGATCGCGCAGGCTCTCGGCCGATTCCACGATCGTGGTCTCGACCGGCCGCGGACGCCAGCCCAGTTCTCGGCGGGCCCGGTCGTTGTGGATCACCGGCCGGGGCACGTCCGGGCCGTCGGCCTCGGTGGTCGGCGCGAGCGCCGCCAGGTCGCCGAGCCGGTCGCGCAGGATCGCGGCGAGTTCCACGAAGCTCAGCGCCGGGCCGTCGGCCAGGGCCAGGAACCGCTTGCCCGCGGCCTGCGGCGCCGCCATCGCGCGCAGCTGCAGGTCGGCGACGTCGCGGACGTCGGCGACGCCGAAGCGCATCCGGGGCGCGACGCTCATCGTGCCGTCGAGCAGGGCCTTGATCAGCTGCATCGACGAGCCCAGCGCCGGGGTCAGGGTGGGCCCGAAGATCGCGGTCGGGTTGACGACCACCAGCTCGGTGCCGCCGTTGGTGCCGTCGCCTGTGCCCCCGCTTGTGCCGCCGTCGCCCATCAGATCCCACGCCGCCCGCTCGGCGATCGCCTTGGACCGCGGATACGGCGCCAGCCCCGGCGTGTCGGGGTCGGTCCAGTCGGCCTCGGTGTACTCCGCGTCCGGCTTGGGCGTGTACCCGATCGCCGCGAACGACGAGGTGAGCACCACCCGGCGGGCGCCGGCGTCCCGGGCCGCGCGCAGCACCCGCAGGGTGCCCTCCCGGGCCGGGACGATCAGCTCGTCGGGGTCGTCGGGCTGCGCCATCGGGATCGGGGAGGCGACGTGGTGGACCTCCTCGACACCGGCCATCGCCTGCTTCCAGCCCGCGTCGGCGGTCAGCTCGGCGGCGACGACCTCCAGGCCGGCGTCGTCGGCCCCGCCGCGGCGCACCGCCTCGCGCAGACCGGCCTCGCGGCTGAGCGATCGCACCGTGGCCCGCACCCGGCGGCCGTCCCGCAGCAGCGCGGCCACGACGTGGCTCCCCAGGTAGCCGGACCCGCCGGTCACCAGGACAGGATTCGTCGAATTCCTCGTCTCGACATTCATCGCAGCGCCTCCAAACGCTTCATTGTGGCCACCAACCGTTCGGTGGCCACGGCCTCGGCGACGGCGTCGCCCCGGTCGCGGGCGTCCCACAGCTCGGCCTTCTCCCGCAGGTAGCCCAGCCGCACCCGCTGCGCGGCGATCTCGGCCTCGACCCGCTCGGCGTGCCGCAGCAGCAGGTCGCGCTGCTCCCCCGCCCGAGCCCGCCCGACCCGCCGGTTGGCCAGGTAGGTGCGCATGTCGTCGATGCCCATGCCGACCGCGCGCAGGCACGAGAGCACCTCGACCGTCTCCAGGTCGCGCTCGCCGTAGCGGCGGTGCCCGCTGCGCTCGTCCCGGTCGATCGGGCCGACGAGCCCGACCTCCTCGTAGTAGCGGAGGGTCGGCTCGGACAGGCCGCTGTGCCGGGAGACCTCCTGGATGGTGTAAGCCGTGGAAACCGTCATGGAGGCAGCGGACCACACTTCAAGCGCTTGAAGTCAACCGCGCGGCCCCAGCCGGGCGACGAGAATGGCGCCATGGCCGAGCAGCAGATAACCCTCCGCACGATGACCACGACCGAGTACCGGGCCGCGACCGAACACCGCGAAGCGGAGTCGGTCCGCGTCCTGAGCAGGACCATGCCGGAAGAACTCGCGCGCGAGCGGGTCGCCGGCGGCACCGCCAGGTTCCTGCCCGACGGTCTTCAGACGCCCGGCCACCACCTGCTGACCGCCGAGGACGACAGCGGCCAGGCCGTCGGCACCGCCTGGGTGGGCCCGGACCCGAGCGGCGCCGCGCGGTCGGCGTGGCTCTACGACCTCGACGTCTTCGAGCCACACCGACGCCGCGGCTACGGGGCCGCCATCCTGGCCGCCGTCGAGGAACTCATCGCCGCCGAGGGTATGAGCGCGCTGGGCCTGAACGTCGTCGGCGACAACGCCGCGGCGATCGCGCTGTACCGCCGCGGCGGCTACGACGTGGCCTCGATGGTGATGCGCAAGCAGGTCTAGAAGTCTGCGCGAATAGCCATTACCTCGCCGTTCGCCCCTGCATACGCTCGCTTCCATCACCGTTCGCACAACCCGATCAGGGGGCGATCATGTCGTGGCGTGAAACATTGCAAGGGCAGGCGTACACCTTTTACGGGAGGCAGACGCTGTCCCACACCGCCCGGGCCCAGGGCCGCGGGACGATGACCTGCTGGGCCTTCTCCTTCGGGGCGATCCTCAACACCACGTGGAGCAGCATGGCGCTGTTCACCCCGCTGGACCAGTTGTTCCAGGGGCAGGGGAACAAGGGCACCTACGAAATGGTCGAGGCCATCAACAGGGACGGCTCGCACGGCCGGATCCGCATGCTCGCGCGCTGGTTCGGCACGGACTGGTCGACCTCGCAGATCGAACAGAACTTCCCGCAGGCCACGTTCATCACCGGGCACGTCGTCGTCGCCCTGGCGATCGGCCAGCCCGACGACCCGACCCAGCCGGTCGCGGTCCGTTACTGGGACCCGGCGGACGCGCAGATCCACACCGTCACCCTCACCCAGTTCATGGCCTTCGGGCCCACCGAGGGTTTCGTCAAGGCCTGACACCCGGCTCCCGGCTTGGGCTCAGCTCCCGGTCAGCACCGAGCCCCCGTCGACCGTGACCACCGTCCCGGTCACGAACCCGTTCTCCATCAGGAACAGGTGCGTCGCGGCGATCTGCTCGGCCTCACCGATGGCGCCGGTCAGGGTCCGCTTGGCCATCGCGCCGAACATCCCCTCGCGCTGCGGCGCCGGGATCGCGTCCCACATCGGCGTGCGGACGGCGCCGGCCCGGACCACGTTCACCCGGACCGGCGCCAGTTCCACCGCCAGCCCGCGGGCCAGGCCCTCGATCGCGCCGACGCCGGCCGCGCCGAGGGCGAAGCCGGGGACCGGGCGGACCCCGACGGTGCCGGAGGTCACCGAGATCGAGCCGGTCCGGCTCAGGCGCGGGACCGCGTGCTTCACCGCCGTGACCGTGCCCCAGAAGCGCACGTCCAGCCGCGCCCGGGCGTCGGCGAGCGCCACCTCGGCCACCGGGTGCGGGGCGACGGTGTCGCCGGCGGTGTAGACGAGGTGGTCCAGGCTGCCGACGTGCTCGAACAACGCCGCGATCGCCTCCTCGTCCCGGGTATCGGCCACGACGCCGTCGCAGCCGTCGGGCAGTTCGGCGAGCGCCGCGTCCAGGCGCTGCTTGTCGCTCGAGGCGATGGTCACTTCGGCGCCGGCGCGGGCGGCGGCTTGCGCCGTCGCCAGTCCCATGCCCGAGCTTCCGCCTATGACGACGACCTTCTTACCGGTCAGTGCCATGATCCGTCCTCCATACCGCTCGATACCGACGGATGCCGGTTCACACCGGCAACCGCGTGGTGATGTCCCACTGAGACATCACCATAGCGCGTGATGTCTCACTGTGTCATCAGCTAGGCTGGCCCCATGCCGCGCTGGGAGCCGAGTGCCGAGGACCGTCTGCGCGAAGCCGCGCTGGCGCTGTTCCTGGCCCGGGGCTACGAGAACGTCACCGTCGCCGACATCACCCAGGCCGCGGGCCTGACCCGCCGCACGTTCTCGCGCTACTTCGCCGACAAGCGCGACGTGCTGTTCGCCGGCTCCGACCGGCTGCCCCAGGTCGTCTCCGGCGCCGTGGCCGGCGCGGACGCCGGGCTCGGCCCGGCCGAGGCGCTGCTGGCCGGACTGGCCGACACCGGCAGGATCCTGGCCAGGACCGTGCCCCGCTCCCCCGAGCGCCGCCGCATCGTCGCCGGCAGCCCCGAGCTGCAGGAGCGCGAACGCACCAAGTTCGCCGCGGTCAGCGATTCCCTGACCGGGGCGCTGCGCGAGCGCGGCGCGACCGAATCCGCCGCGCGCATGCTCGCCGAGGTCGGCATCGCCGTGTTCCGGGCCGCGTTCGCCCGCTGGACCGAGGAGCCGGACGGGGCCGATTTCCCCGTCTACATCCACGAGGCCGCGGCCGAGCTGACCGCCGCCCTGGCGCCGGTGGCCGAGCGGGACTGAGCGCCGGTCAGCGCAGATGCACCGCGTTGGCCAGCACGACGTACACCACGGTCCCGCCGACGATGCTCACCAGAGCGCTGCGACGCCACAGGTGCAGACCGACCGTCACCGCCAAGGCCACCACCGGCGCCAGCAGCCGCGCCGGATGCGTCACCGGCAGATCGCGCAGGCAGTAGCACAGCAGGATCACCATGACGCCGGCCGGCATCCGGGCGCTGAGCTCCCGCACGGTCGCGCTGGAGCGCAGCGCGTTCAGCGCCGCGAACGGCAGCGCCCGCAGGGCCCACGTCACAGCGGCGGCGACGACGACCGCGGCGATCAGGTAACCGGTGTCAGGCATCTGCGTTCCTCCGTGTCCAGACCAGGCGTCGGGCCAGCAGTCCGGCGGTGAACACCACGAAAGCGGCCAGCAGGAACTGTCCCGGGAACACCCAGCGAGCTATCAGAGCACTGAGCACTGCCAGCACCGGCGTCGGCAGGTCGCCGCGCCGATCGCGCAGCGCGTCCAACGCCAGCACCGTGAACAGCGCGGTCATCGCGAAGTCCAGACCGGTGATCCCGCTGGGAATCAGGGTGCTGAGCAAGGCCCCGGCCGTCGCCCCGAGCACCCAGTACAGGTGCAGCAACACCTGAAGCCACACGATCCGCCGGCCCGGCCAGTGCGCTGCCTTCTCGGCGGTCGTCAGCGCGTAGGCCTCATCGGTCATCGCGAAGGTGCTGTAGGCCTTGGCCGCGCGGCCCTGCACCCGGTGCAGCGGGAAGGACAGCGAGTAGAACACGTGCCGGACGTTCACCAGGAACGCGGTCAGCGCGATGGTCGCCAGCGGGACCGCCGCCACGGCCAGCGGCACCAGCAAGAACTCCAGCGACCCCGCGTAGATCACGCTGGTGAACAGGATCGCGCACCACCACGGCAGCCCGGCGTGCGTGACCACCACCCCGAAGGCCACGCCGAGCGGCACCAGCCCGAGCCCGACCGACGCCGAGTCCCGCAGCGCCGCGCCGGCCTGCGAGCGACGCCCCGGGCCGGCCACCGCCGTGACCGGGGCGTCCGCGACCACCACACCAGTTCCCATGGCGAAATTCTAGGAAGAATCGCGCCTAATTTGGTTTCCGATTGTGGCTCTACACTGGCCTGATGAGCAATGAAGTGAGCCTCGACGCCATCGATCGAGAAATTTTGTTCCACCTGCGCGCGGACGGCCGCCTGACCAACGTCGAACTCGCCAAGCGCGTCGGCCTCACCCCGCCGCCGTGCCTGCGCCGGGTCAAGCGGCTGGAGGACGCCGGCGTCATCAGCGGCTACCGCGCCGTCATCGACCCGCGGGCGCTGGGCCGGGGCCTGGAGGTCCTGGTGGACGTCGAGGTCAGCGCCACCGACCGCAAGAGCTTCGAGGAGTTCGAACGCATCGTGGTCGCCTACGAGGAGGTCACCGAGCTGCGGCGGCTATTCGGGCGGCCCGACTACTTCCTGCGCGTCGCGGTCGCCGACCACGCCGCCTACGAGGTGTTCCTGACCACCAAGCTCAGCGGTCTGCCCGGGGTGCTGCGGCTGACCTCGCACCTGACGATGAAGGAGCTCAAGACCGAGGCCTGAGCGGGACCAGCATCAGCGTCTCCAGCGCGGCGACCAGGACGCCGTCCCGCGTCGCGGCCAGTCCCCGGACCGCGTGGGCGGTCGGATGGGGCGGCGCGGCCTCGGCGCCGGTGCGCAGGTCCCAGGTCCGCACCACCCGGTCGTCGCCGCCGCTGACCGCGACCGGCCGGCCGTCCAGCAGCGCGACCGCCACCGCCCGGACGGCGTCGGCGTGCACGGCCAGCGGAGCACCGGCCGTCGCGCACGCCACCAGGTCCCAGACCCGCACCGTCGCGTCCAGGCCGCCGGTGACCGCGATCGGCCGGCCGTCGAGCACCGCCGTCGCGATCGCGGTGACCGGGCCTTCGTGCCCGGCCATCGGGGTCCCGACCGACCTGGCCGAGTCGGCGTCCCACATCCGCACCGTGCCGTCGGCGCTCCCGGAGACGAACACCGGGCGGCCGTGCAGCACCGCCGTCGCCACGCCGCAGGCCGTGTCCACCGCGCCGGCATGGCCGCACACCGGATCGCCGAGCTGCGCGCCGGTGCGCACATCGCGCAGCCACAGCCGGCCGGCGTCGTCGCCCACCACCGCGATGGTCGGCCCGCCGGGCACCTCGGTCAGCGCCGCCGACACCGCCCGCACGCCCGGCACCGACAGCGGCGACCCGCCACCGGTCCGCGCGGCCAGGTTCCAGACCGCGACAAGGGCGTCGGCACCGGCGGAGACGACGATCGGGTGGCCGCCGAGTTCGGCGACGGCCAGCGCGTTCACCGCCCGCCGGTGGCCGCGCACCGGGACGGCCGCCGGCGCGCCGGTCGCCAGGGTGACGAGATCGACGTCGCCGTCGGTCCGCCCGATGACCACGACCGGCCCGCCCGGCGAGGGCAGCACCGCGAGCGCGGACACCTGCCCGCCGCCCTCGGCGACGACCTCGCCGAGCGCTCGGCCAGTCGCCAGATCCCAGACCCGGACGCTCTGATCGTGCCCGCCGCTGACGCCCACCGCGCGGCCTCCGAGGTCGGCCACCGCCACGGCACTCACGCCGGCCTCGTGCGCGAGGACGGTCCTGACCTGGTCCCCGCCGGCCAGCGGCCAGGCCATGACCGAGCCCTGGTCGTCTCCGCTGAACACCCACGGCCGGCCGGCCACCACCGCCGCGGCGAGCGCCGTCACCGCGCCGAGCGACGGCTCCGGCGGCCGCAGCGCGGCACCGGTGCGCAGGTCCCACACCCGGACCGTGCCGTCGGCGCCGCCGGAGACCACCGCCGGCCGGCTGCCCAGCACGGTGGCCGCCACCGCGCGGACCTGCTCGCCGTGCCCGGTGAAGGGGCCGGCGGCCGGGCTGTCGGTCATCAGGTCCCAGACGCCGACGGTGCCGTCCGCGCCGCCGGTGACCGCGACCGGCCGGCCGTCGAGCACCGCGGCGGCCACGGAGAGCACCGGACCCCGGTCGGCGGCCCGCAGCGCGCCGACCAGCCCGCCGGTGGCCAGGTCCCAGGTCCGCAGCAGGCCGGAGCCCTCGCCGGTGAGGGCGACCGGCCGCCCGCCGATCGCCGTGGCGGCCACGGCGCGGACAGGTCCGTCGTGCGCACCCAGGGCGCCGAGGTACCGGACGTCCGGCTCGGCGCTGGTGGCCCAGGCCGGCCGCCACCGGACCGGCTGACGAGGCCGGAAAAGATCGACGTCGGCATTCCGCTTGTCCACGCCACTCCCCTTTCGCCGCACCTACCCGACTTTCCAAGCTAGGGTGAAGGTGAAGGCAGGAGCAGCGCACAACTCCCCTTCCTTGCGAATCAGAGGATTGGTATAACCGCCGCGCGTGGACCGGTGCCGGTTCCGGCCCCGTCTTGATCGCATGACCCTGACTTGTCATGGGCATAACCGCCCCATGCCTTGTGGACCCCGCCGCCGGATGATCTCGGCGCGGGCACCCCCATGTAACGATCGCATCAAGGTCTCGTCCATATACCGAACCGGTTTGACCCTCCCCCGAATCCCGACCTACCTTCTAGACATGTCCTCGATCATCACGGCCCGCATGGCGTTCCTCGAACGCGCGCTGCTCGCCGTGACCAACCACTGCGTGGCGGACATCCTCTGTAGCCGTTAGTCGGCCTTGCTTCCGCGTTCCTTTGCGGACTTCTGCTTAAGCGTTTTTCTCGTCAGTGCGCGCCCTCGCCGGTACGCACCGCTTTCCCACGTCTCCCTCGTCCGAGAGGTCTCTTCCCATGCGGAGAATATCCGTCCTGTCGGCTGCCCTGGCGCTGGTCGCCGCGGGTGCGGCCGCGTGCTCGTCGTCGGCGGGCCACTCCTCGTCCGGCACCGCCGGCTCGGCCGCCTTCGATCCCAAGACCTGCCAGGGCGGCACCCTGGAGGTCCTGAACCAGGACAGCATCAGCAAGCTGGACCCCGCGCGGATCTACACCTCCGGCGGCGGCAACATCCCCTCGCTGCTGTTCCGCACCCTGACCACGCGCAACCGGCAGCCCGGGCAGGACGGCGCCAAGCCCGCGCCGGATCTGGCCACCGACCTGGGCACGCCGAGCGACAACGCGCAGACCTGGACGTACCACCTCAAGAACGACATCTATTTCGAGGACGGCACGCCGATCACCTCGGCCGACGTCAAGTACGGCATCGAGCGCTCCTTCGCCCCCGAGCTGCCCGGCGGCGCGCCGTACCTGCGCGACTGGCTGGTGAACGCCTCGAACTACCAGGGCCCGTACAAGGACCCGGACGGCATCGCGGCGATCGAGACCCCGGACCCGAAGACCATCATCTTCCACCTGCGCAAGCCCGAGGGCGACTTCCCGCTGCTGGCCACCGCCACGCAGTTCGCCCCGGTGCCCAAGGCCAAGGACACCGGCGTCGACTACGACAAGCACCCGATCTCCTCCGGCCCCTACATGGTCGCCAGCTACGACAAGGGCAAGACCCTGGACCTGGTGCGCAACCCGCACTGGTCGGCGGCCTCGGACCCGCTGCGCTACGCCTGCCCGGACAAGATCGACGTGACCTCGGGCCTGGACCCGGCGGTCATCAACCAGCGCATCGCCACCGGCACCGGCCAGGACGCGAACGCGGTCACCACCGACACCACCATCGGCCCGGACCAGCTGGCGCAGCTCAACAGCAACCCCTCGCTGGCCAAGCGGGTGGCGCGCGGGGAGTTCCCGGCGACGACCTACCTGGCGTTCAACACCAAGGTGAAGCCGTTCGACGACATCCGCGTGCGGGAGGCGATCTCCTACGCGATCAACCGCACCACCGCGGTCAACGCGGCCGGCGGCACCGCCGTGGCCGGCGCCTCCACCACCTTCCTGCCGCCGCAGAAGGCGCTGGGCTACCAGCCCTACGACTACTTCCCGGCCGGCGCCACCGGCGACCCGGCCAAGGCCAAGGACCTGCTGGCGCAGGCCGGGTATCCCAACGGTCTGACGATCACGCTCTTCCACCAGAGCGACGACGCCAACAACCTGGGCCCGAAGGAAGCCACCGCGGTGCAGGACGCGCTGAAGGCGGCGGGCATCACGGTGAAGCTGAACCCGGTGGACGACAACAGCTACCAGGACGTCACCGGCAAGCCCGCCACCGAGCCCGGCGTCTCGCTGCAGTACTGGGGCGCCGACTGGCCCTCCGGCGCGCCGTTCCTCATCCCGATCTTCGACGGCCGGGAGATCATCAACAGCGGCGGCAACTTCAACATGGCGCAGCTCAACGACCCGGCCGTGAACGCCGAGATCGACGCGATCAACGCGATCACCGACCCGGCGCAGGCGCAGGCCCGCTGGGGCGCCCTGGACGCCAAGCTCGGGCAGCAGGCGCTGACCGTCCCGCTGTTCTACGAGAAGGACGTCTACCTGTTCGGCAAGAACGTCAAGGACGCGGTTCCGGACGGCTGGCGCGGCCAGTACGACCTGGCCCGCGTGTCGGTCAAGTAAGGCCACTGCGTTGACCGCGATCATCGACGCGGCGGGGGCGACGGCGGGTTCGGACCCGTCGTCGCCGCCGTCCGCCTCCCGCACGCGCGGCGCCCTGTGGCGGCGCCTGCGCAAGGACAAGGCCGCCGCGATCGGCATGGCCATCATCACGGTGATGGTCCTGGTCGCGGTCTTCGCGCCCGTACTCACCGCGTTGGAGGGGCAGAACACCACCTCCCTGCATCCGGAACTGGTCGACTCGGCCAGCGGCGGCACCCCGCTGGGCTCGCTCGGCGGGATCAGCGGCAGCCACTGGCTGGGTGTCGAGCCGCAGACCGGGCGCGACCTGTTCGCCCGGCTCGTCTACGGCGCCCGGATCTCCCTGGGCGTCGCGCTCGGCGCCACCGCGCTGCAGGTGCTCATCGGCGTCTCGGTCGGCATCGCCGCCGGGCTCGGCGGCCGGGCCACCGACGCGGTGCTCAGCCGGCTGACCGACCTGACGCTGGCGTTCCCCGCGGTGCTGTTCGCGATCGGGCTGATGGCGATCGTGCCGGGCTCGGTCCCGCGGCCGCTGATCCTGGCCGTGGTCATCGCACTGCTGGGCTGGGGCAGCACGGCGCGGCTGGCCCGCGGCCAGGCGCTGTCGCTGCGCACCCGCGACTACGTGGCCGCCGCCAAGCTCTCCGGCGCGCCGCCGCTGCGCGTGGCCCGGCGCGAGATCCTGCCCGGGCTGGTCACCCCGATCCTGACCTACGCCGCGCTGCTGGTGCCGACCAACATGATCTCCGAGGCCGGGCTGTCGTTCCTGGGCGTCGGGGTCCGGCCGCCGACGCCGTCCTGGGGCCAGATGCTCTCGGCGGGCACCACCTGGTTCCGCCCGGACGTGATGTACGTCCTCGTCCCCGGCGGCGCGCTGTTCCTGACGCTGCTGGCGTTCACGCTGCTGGCCGACGGGATCCGCCGGATCCTGGACCCGCGCAACACGGAGGTCGCACCGTGATCGGCTATCTGGTCCGCCGGATCATCGGCGCGGCGGTGGTGCTGCTCGCACTGTCGGCGATCGTCTACGGACTCTTCTACGCCGGCCCCTCCGACCCGGCGCTGCTGGCCTGCGGCAAGGGCTGCACCCCGGACCGGCTGGCGGTCGTGAAGGCCTCGATGGGCCTGGACAAGCCGCTGGTCGACCAGTACCTGTCGTTCCTGCACGCCATCATCCTCGGGCACGACTACTCCTCCGGCCCCACCGTCCAGCACTGCCCGGCGCCGTGCCTGGGCTACTCGTTCGCCACCGACCAGCCGGTGACCACGATCCTGAGCACCGCGCTGCCGGTGTCGGCCTCGCTCGCGCTCGGCGCGATGGCGCTGTCGCTGCTGCTGGGCGTCGGCGCCGGACTGGTCACGGTCCTGAGCCGGCGGCGCTGGCTGGACCACGGCCTGAACGCCGTGGTGCTGGTCGGGTACGCCACCCCGGTGTTCCTGGTGGCACTGGTGCTGCTCATCGTGTTCTGCGCCGACCTGCAGTGGCTGCCGTTCCCGACGTACGTGCCGCTGACCCAGGACCCGGCCGGCTGGGCCCAGAACCTGCTGCTGCCGTGGATCGCGCTGGCCCTGATCCAGGCCGCGGCCTACGCGCGCATGACCCGGGCCCAGACGCTGGAGACGCTCGGCGAGGACCACGTGCGCACGGCGCGCGCCTACGGCCTGCCCGAGCGGCGCGTCATCACCGGCCACGTGCTGCGCGGCGCGCTCACCCCGCTGGTCACGATGGCCGCCATCGACCTGGCCGGGATCATGACCTCGGCGGTGCTCACCGAGACCATGTTCGGCCTGCCGGGCATCGGCCAGGCGCTGGTGTCCGCGGTCGGGAGCACCGACCTGCCGGTGATCGTGGGCGTCACGCTCACCGCCGGCGCGGTGTACGTCCTGGCCAACGCCTGCGCCGACATCCTGTACGCGGCGATCGACCCCCGAGTGGAGCTGGCATGACCACGACGAACCCGGTGCCGAACCCGGTGCTGGAGGTCAAGGGCCTGACCATCGACTTCCCGGTCCGCGGCGGCGGCGTCGTGCACGCGGTGAAGGACCTGGGCTTCGCGGTCCCGGCCGGCTCGGCCCTGGGCATCGTCGGCCAGTCCGGCTCGGGCAAGAGCGCCACCGCGCTGTCCCTGCTGGGCCTGCACCGCGGCACCTCGGCCAAGGTGTCGGGCCAGGTCCTGGTCGACGGCGTGGACCTGGTCTCGGCCTCCGACACCGAGGTCCGCAAACTGCGCGCCTCGAAGATCGCGATGGTCTTCCAGGACCCGCTGACCGCCCTGGACCCCTTCCACACCATCGGCGACCAGATCTCCGAGGTCTACCGCCTGCACACCAAGGCCTCCCGGGCCGAGGCGCGGGCCAGGACCATCGAGGTGCTGCAGCAGGTGCGCATCCCCGACGCCGGCCGGCGCTACCGGGCGCACCCGCACGAGTTCTCCGGCGGCATGCGCCAGCGCGCGCTGATCGCCATGGCCCTGGCCTGCCGTCCGGCGGTGCTGGTCGCGGACGAGCCGACGACGGCGCTGGACGTGACGGTCCAGGCGCAGATCCTGGACCTGCTGGACGAGGTGCGGGCCGAGACCGGGATGGCGCTGGTGCTGATCAGCCACGACCTCGGGGTGGTCGCCGGGACCGCCGACGAGGTGGTGGTGATGCACGAGGGGGTGGCGGTCGAGAGCGGGACGGCGGAGCGGGTGCTGCTGGATCCGCAGGATCCGTATACGCAGGGGCTGCTGGCCGCGATGCCGCGGCTGGATTCGCCGCTGCCCGAGCGCGTGAAGGTCCAGACCGGAACCGCTGGCGAGGCCTCGCCCGAGGCCGAGGCCGCACCCGATGTCCTGGTCCGCATCGAGGACGTCGCCAAGCACTACCGCCGAGGCGGCGCGGTCTTTGGCCGCCGCACCGAGCCGCTCCGCGCGGTCGACGGCGTCAGCCTGGACCTGCGCGCCGGCGAGACCCTCGGCCTGGTCGGCGAGAGCGGCAGCGGCAAGACAACCCTGGCGCGCATGCTCGTGCGCCTGCTGGAACCCTCGGCGGGCCGCGTGGTCTTCAGCGGCACCGACATCTCGGCCCTGGCCGAACGCGATCTCCGGCCCCTGCGCCGCGACCTGCAGATGGTCTTCCAGGACCCGCTGTCCTCGCTGAACCCGCGCCGCTCGGTCGGCGAGACCATCGCCGATCCGCTGCGCATCGCCGGCCAGTCCTCGGACCCCGAGATCCGCGCCGCCGTCGCCGACCTCATGACCAAGGTCGGCCTGGACCCCGCCTCCTACGACCGCTTCCCGCACGAGTTCTCCGGCGGCATGCGCCAGCGCGTCGGCATCGCCCGCGCCCTGGCCCTGCGCCCGAGGCTGCTGGTGTGCGACGAGCCGGTCGCGTCCCTGGACGTCTCCACGCAGGCGGTGATCCTGGACCTGCTGCGCGACGTCCAGCGCGAGTACGGCCTCACGGTCGTGTTCGTCGCGCACGACCTGGCCGTGGTCCGCCAGGTCGCCGACCGCGTGGCCGTCATGCGGGCGGGGAAGATCGTCGAGCTCGCCGACGCCGCCACCCTGTTCGCCGACCCGCAGCACGAGTACACCCGCACCCTCCTGGACGCGGTGCCGATCGTCGATCCGGCGGCGGCCCGGGCCCAGCGGCTGCGACGGCGGGAGGCGCTGGCGGCGGTGTGATGCCGTCGAAGGACTCCTCAGGCCGCCGACATCCCGGCGGCGGCCCGAGGGGGCAGGTCGGCAGCCAGCATCGAGAACACGATCATGTCCTGGCGTTCCTCGCCCACCCGCTGCCAACTGCGCAGCAAGCCCTCCCGCTGGAACCCCACCCGCTCAGCTGTCCGCCACGAGGCGGCATTCCACGGCTCGACATACAGCTGAAGACGCGGAATCCGCAGGTCGCCGAGCGCCCAATACGCGACTGCCCGAAGCGCCTCAGCCGCGACTCCCTGGCCCCGAGCCGATCCGGCGAGCCAGTACCCCACTGACGCCCGTCCCTCGCCTCGGTCCTTCAACCACAGGCCGATCGTCCCCAGCGGACGCCCGTCCTCCTTCCGCTCGATGACGAACGGACATCCGGTACCGGCAGACGCTCGCTCCCACTGCCGGCGGACGAAGGCCTCACCGGCCGCCGGCGAGTAGGGCGTGGGAACAGTGGTGATCAACGGGATGTAGTCGTCGTCTGACGCCTCGCGGACCAGAGGCAGATCGCCAAGCTCCCACGCGCGCAGCAGAAACCTGTCACCGGCGCTTAAGCGTGGGACGTCCAAGGAGTCAGCCATGATCACATCATGCCAGGGTGCCGTGCACCACCCAACCGGCCTGTTCCGACCTGATCCCGCCTACCTCTCAGCAACGGCCGTCTCAGTCCCCTGAGCCGGCCGCCGCAACCGCCACCCCGCGTAGGCCACCGGCCCCAACACGATCGGCAGCACATACGTCAGCGCCCGCGCCAGCAGCACCGCCGCCGTGACCCGCGTCGCCCCGGCGGCGTCCAGCCCGGCGGCCAGGTAGGCGGTGAGGCCCATCTCGATCACCCCGACCCCGCCGGGCGTCACCGGCACCGCCGAGAGCACCCGCGCCAGCGCGAACCCGGCCAGGCACCGGCTCCAGGGCACCTGCGACTGCGGCACCCCGCAGGCCAGCAGGCAGGTCTGGAACACCAGCAGCCAGCCCAGGTCGTTGCCGATGCTGGCCAGCGTCAGCCGCCGGCTGCGCACCCGTAGCAGCTCCACCGCGTCGTCCCGGAAGCGCACCACCGCCGCGGCGATCGTGGTCGGGGCCGTGCGCCGGGCCAGCCGGAACAGGCGGTCGGCCCAGCGCTGCGCCTCGCGTCCCACGGCGCGCGCCGCGCGCTCGTCGCGCAGCGAGCGCCGCACCACAGCCACCCCGGCCACGAACGCGGCGGCGCAGATCGTCGCGCCGCCGCACAGCGTCGCGACGGCGCCGTTGCCGGACGTCAGCCGTCCGGTCGCGGCCAGTACCAGCACCACCGCCGAGGGCGTGGCCAGCTTGGCCAGCGTGCTCCACACGCCGGTGACCCCGGTGTAGACCGCGAACGAGCGCCGGCTCAGCCCCCAGCTGGACAGCATCCGCCAGCTCACCCCGACCGACACCGCGCCGCCAGCCGGGACCGTGTTCGCCACGGCCGTCGAGGCCAGGTTCACCGCCGCCGCGCGCCGCAGCGGCAGGCCGGGAATCGCCGCAGCGATGAACAGCCAGTTCGCGAGCAGATTCAGCGCGGCGGCCGCCAGCACCAGGACGGCCCATCCGGAGGTCAGCGCTCGAAGGGTGCCGAGCACGCCGTGGTACGGCGCGAGCTTCGGCAGCCCGTATCCGAACGCGGCGACGCACACCGCCGCCGGGACCAGCACCCCGACCGCGCGCCGCCCCCGGCCGCCGGTCGTCCCCATCCCCACCATCACAGCCCCCTCCGCCCTGATGTCAGGAGGCTAACGGATCGGGCCGGTGAAGGGGCGGAGCAGGCCGTACGGAGCCCTACGCCTTGGCGGCCCGCGCGTTGTGCACCCGGAGCCGGACCGTCACCGCCGCCAGCGACGGCACGGCCACGCCCAGCGCCTCGGCGCGCGCCACCAGGTCGCCGAAGATCTGCTCGGCCTCGACCGGCAGCCCCGCGGACAGGTCGCGGAACAGCGAGGAGGTGTCGTCGCTGCCCTGCGCCGTCAGCATGCCGGCGTAGGCGGCGAGTTCCTTGTCGGGGACCGGATGTCCGGCCGCCGAGGCGACCGAGGCGGCTTCGGCGAGCACCGTGTCGGCCAGCGCCGTGCCGCCGGGGACCGCTTCCACCTCGCCGACGGTGCCGCCGCCGAGCACGCAGACCGCCCCGAGCGCGGCGATGAACGTCCACTTCGACCACATCGCCGACAGGATCCGCTCGGACAGCGCGGTGTCGAACCCGGCGTCGGAAAGCGCGGCGTGGACGGCCCGCACCTTGTCGTCGACGCGGCCGTCGCGCCGGCCGTAGGCCAGGCGGTGCATGCCGGCCAGGCGCAGGATGTCGCCGTCGGCGTCGACGGTGGTCATGACGTAGGCGATGCCGCCGAGCACGGCCTGCTCGCCGAACCGCTCGACCAGCACGTCGATCTGCCGCATCCCGTTGAGCACCGGGACGATCAGCGTGTCCGGGCCGACCGCGGGCGCCAGGTCGGCCACCGCGCCGGTCAGGCCGGACTCCTTGACGGTGAGCAGCACCAGGTCATAGGGGCCCTCGACGGCGTCGGCGGTGACGAGCTTCGGCTCCAGCACCGTCTGCTCGCCGAGCCCGACGATGCGCAGGCCCCGCTCCCGCAGCGTCCGGGCCCGTCCTTCGCGGACCAGGAACGTCACGTCCCGCCCGGCCTGGGCCAGCCGTCCCCCGAAGTAGCCTCCGGTCGCTCCGGCTCCGACGACGAGAATCCGCATCCCGCACCCCTCCTGATCGACAAACAATGGTTCTCAGCGGGAAACGACGGCGGTCATGTGATCATTCCCGGGAAGTACCCATTCGGAGCAACGGATGCGGCACAGTGCCCGGCGGATCGGGACCCTTGATGACATGAGAGTCCTCATCAAGCCCCGAAGCGTCGCGCGCCTGGCCGTCGCCGCGACCGTTGTCCTGTCGTTGGCGCCGGCAGCCGCAGCCGCGACCGCGCCGAAGTACGACCTCTGTGACGGCCACAAGTGGTCGCTGTTCGGCTGCCGCCATAGTCCGGCGCACTTCGGGATGGGCCGACCAGACGCGGAGCACTTACCGCCGGCCGAGGACTGACTCAGGACTCATGATCAGGGCGGCGGCGGGCCGCCAGCACGGTGCCGATCCCAACGAACAGGGCGGTCAGCGCGGTGACCGCTCCGAGGGCTGCTGACATGGGGACTCCGGTGTCGGGGAGGCTGCGCGCCTCCTTGCTGGGCTTGAGAAAGGGAAGCCGCGGATGCAGCTTCTTGGGCGCCGTGTGCCTGGGGTCGGGACGCGGCGTCGCGCTCGTGATCGTGGTCGCGGCCGGGACTAGCGCCCGCTGTTGCTGCTGCGGCCGCGAGGAGGCCACCGGGAAGCCGACGGTGCCGGCCTCCAGGTCGAACCGGATCGGGCCCTTGGCGAACGCCGGGAGCCCGATCAGGGTGCCGGAGTTCGCGGTCGAGGGCGCGTCGGCCACGGTGACCCCGGCACCCGGGCCGGTGCTGTAGTCCGCCGTCCAGCCGCCCGCCGGGACGCCGACGACCAGCGAGCGTCCGGCGGGCCAGGTGCCGGCCGGGCCGCCGGGGACGTTCAGGGCGAACTCCGGCGTGCCGGTGTCGAACATCGCCGGGCCGCAGCTCTTGCGCAGCCCGGCGCCCTCGACGCAGGTCTGCACGGCACGCGGGTTCCAGGACGGCGGCGCCGCGAAGGCCGCCGTGGCCGGGTGGTCGGCCACCGCGCCGGTGTTCGAGCGGGAAGCGTAGGAGCCCATGTACGAACTCACATAAGCACGCGCGTCGTAGCCGCGCTGCGTCCCCGGGTGCCCGTTGCCGCTCCCGGGCGTCCGGGGCAGCTGCGCCAGGCCGTATCCGGCGGCCGGGACGTTCAGCTGGACCTCGCCGCTGACCAGCTCCGGGTCGTAGCGCACCGCGAACTGCCGGCCGATGTGCTCGCCGGCGGCGTTGTGCAGCGCCCACAACGGGTTCATCAGCCCGGAGATCTCCTCCGGACTGACGCCCATGATCCCGTCGAGCACGCCGCCGAACATGGCCGGCTTGACCCCGTGCGCCGCCGGGCAGTCCGGCTTGTCCGCGAAGCAGTCGGTCGAGCGGACCAGCTCGATCGGCAGCGGACCGGTGTGGAAGTCGCCGATCGCCACGTCGGCGTCGGCCCGGTCGCCGTGCAGCTGGATGCCGCTGCCGTAGCCGTAGGCCGCGGCCGCGCCGGTGACCGCGACCGCGCCGGCGGGGATCTTGTCGCCGGCCACGCGGATCCCGGTCGAGCCGGTGTCCAGCAGCAACAGCAGCGGCACGCCGCCGATCGCGACGGTCACCACCGGACGCGGCGCCGTGTCCGGGTCGGCGACGGAGAACGGGATGGAGCCGGCGCCGGGCTCGGCGAGCGCCGCCGGCACCGCCGCGCCGGCCGGGAGCCCCGCGGACAGCCCCACCGCGAGCCCGGCCGCCGGTGCGGAGCCGGGGCGCGCCGCCGCGTCGACCGCACCCGCCGAGGAGGCGGCGAACACCCCGCCGACCAGCCCGATCGCCGCCGCCGTTGCCGAGAGCCGTGTGGCCAAGGTCCCCATCCGTCCGCCCGAGGTTGCCGAAGACGCGCCTACTCTGGGCGATCAGGACCCGGAGAAACGAATCGCTTGCGCTGAACGGATGAACACCGTCCCGATTCCCTTCGCGCCCGTCCGCGCGACCTGGAAACGTAAGGGGCGACCACGGTGCGAGCCGCCCGTCACCGCCACCGCAGGACCCTGACGAGGAGACCCCATGAAGCCGACCGAAGCGGCCATCGGCGCACCCTGCTGGGTGGAACTGGGCACCGCGGACGTCCCGCAGGCCGGCGAGTTCTACAGTGCCCTGTTCGACTGGACCGTCGCCACCGACCCCCGCGCCGAGACGGGCGGCTACACCACGGCCTCCCTGGCCGGCGTGCCCGTCGCCGCCATCTCCCCGCTGTACGCCCCGGGCCAGCTGGTCGCCTGGAGCGTCTCCTTCGCGGTCCTGGACTCCGACGCCACCGCCTCGCGGGCTGCCGAGGAAGGCGGCGCCGTGCTGATGGCCCCGATGGACATCTTCGACAACGGCCGCTTCGCCGTCCTGCGCGACCCCGGCGGCGCGATGTTCTCGGTCTGGCAGCCGCGCGGCTTCCAGGGCTTCGGCCTGTGGGACGAGCCCGGGGCGGCGTGCTGGGTGGAGCTGGCGACCCGCGACGTCCCCACGGCCACGGCGTTCTACCAGGGGCTGCTCGGCTGGTCGGCGAGCAGCGGCGACTACCCGCACCTGAGTGCCGGCGGCCGGCAGTTCGGCGGCCTGCGGGACATGAACGCGATGGGCGTGCCCGAGGACGTGCCGACGCACTGGCTGGTGCACTTCAAGGCCCCGGACGTGGCGGCGACGGCCGCGCGGGCGCAGGCGCTCGGCGCGCAGACCCTGTCCGGGCCGTTCCACCTGCCCGGGACGGGGTATTTCGCGACGCTGCGGGATCCGCAGGGAGCTGTGTTCGCGGTGTACCAGGCCGAGGACGAGGACGCCGCGGTGGCTTGAGCGGCCACCGCGGCTCCCGGCTGACACCTTGGTCGCGACCACGATGCCGCGATCGGACCACTACACCTTGATCGGAACCTCTATGCCGTGATCGGGACCTCGTAGACCTCGGTCGCCGGATGGCCGGCGCGCTCGTGGACCCGCTGCACGGCCTCCTTGCTCGGCCCGGTGGACAGGCAGAAGACCATGCCGGACTCGGGGTCCAGCCAGGCCTTCTCGAAGTGCACGCCCTCGTCGGCCTCGATGGCGAGGTCGGCGGCGTGCGCCTCCTTCAGCTGGTCGCCGGTCACGCCGACGAATCCTTCGTGCACATCCATGAAGGTCGCCACACAGACCACCTTCCCTTCCTTAGGCAGCGCTGCTTCCTACCAAGCATCGCCGCTCCGGGCCGGTCCCGCCCGATCGACGAAATTCCGCAGTCAGAGCGAGCTCTCGCCCCGCACCCACTGCCCGAGCGTGCGCCGCGGGTAGCGGACGATGACGTCCCCGCTGACCCGCCCGGACACCTTCACCCGCAGCGTCACCGGCGTGTTCGCGTCCGAGCGCGGTGTGCGGATCTTGATGTCGCCCATGCGCACCTTCAGGTTCTCGGTCTCCACCGACACCCCGGGCTTGGTGATCAGCACCAGGTCGCCGCCGAACCCGACCTCGACGTACAGCTCCAGCTCACCGTGCTCCGACACCGCCTCGGTGAAGTCCAGCCGCACATCGCCGCCGACCATCTTGATCTCGAACCGCCGCGGCACACGCCACACCCCGACCCGCTGCAACGTGCCGAACCGCTGGTCGGCCACGACCACGTCGCGCTCGGTGGCCGGCGCCGCCTCGACGGCCGGGACCGGCAGGTCGCGGGTCAGGTCGGCCAACTCCCCCACGGTGCGCGCACTCAGCGCCGCCTCCACCCGCTCGTCCAGCTCCTCGCCGGTCAGCCGGCCGTCGGCCGAGGCGTCACGCAGGATGTCGACGACCTGGTCGCGGTCGGCATGCGAGGCCTTCATCTCCACCGACATGTTTTGATCTTCATCGCTCACGCTGACAGCTTGCTGGGCCGCGCAGGACGAGCGCAAGCAGGTTGCCGGAGCCATCAGTAGTCTGCGACCGTCCCGCTTATGCCGGGAGAGCGCACGCTGCGGGTGCGCATCAACACTCGGGGTATCGGCCTGGTCGACCATCGCGGCCCGCGGGGAACCTGGTACTCGCTGCCGACCGAGCACCACGAGCACTACTTCCTGGTGGACGCGAGAGGCGCCACCGCACCCCACGAAAGCCTGGACCTGTATCCCGGCGAAACCATCACCTGGATCGACATCGACGCCCTGCGGACCACAGCCATCTGGCCGCGACGCCTCGCCTGGCGCATCGCGTACTGGTACCGCGCGGGCTGGCCGGCTCGGCCGGCGGAGGAGCACCCGGCCTAGCCCGTCGCCCTAGCCCGCCTTACGCCGCCCCCAGGGCTTGGTCACCGAGATCATGACGTTCGCCAGGTACACGCAGGTCGCGACCGACGGAATGATCACCATGTTGTACCGCAGGAACCCCAGATGCATGTCGGCGACCGATCCGACCGGATGCAGCGCGGCGACGTGCGCGGCCTCGTCCAGGCGGGCCCGCAGCGCGAAGATCGAGGCCCCGGCGGCGGCGAGCGTGAGCCAGAACTTCACCGTGACCCAGCGCCAGGTGAACAGGCGCCAGGACGTGGCCAGGGCGAGCCACAGGCCGGACAGCAGGGCCGTAAGGCTCACCGGGAGCACGAGCGTGTCGCCGATGACCTTCATGGCCCGGTAGGCGGCGCGCACCATGTCCGCGTCGTCGGTCGTCATCGCGGTGACGGCCAGCGCCAGCAGGCACAGCGTCACCCCGAGCCAGCTGACCGAGACCGCCACGTGCAGGCAGACCAGGGCTTTGCGCCCCCGCCTGCCCAGACGCGGGAGCACCGTCCCGGCACCCCGTTTCCCCACGGCCTCCTGCGCATCTGGCACGGCAGTCACGGCTATCCACTCCTGTCATCACGGTCGGCACGATCCCAGCCGCCGTCAACGCTCCCCGGCGCGCGGATGCGGCCACAACCGCCGCCGGGAGTGTCCGGTACTACTGCGGGAGTGGTAGGGCAGAGTGGTTGGCCCCGGTTGATCGCCTCCACCCAGGTGCTCAGCCAGATCAACGTGGACTGCTTCGCCTTGGAACTCGCGACCGCCGCGCGCTCCACTACCTCCTCCACCGCCGATGTGACGCGCCTGCACTCCGCACTGCTCAGGGTCAGGCCTACGCACGCCTCGCCCTGGCAAGCGGCTCCGAACCGGTGTGGGCCCTGGAGATGGAACGAGCCGGGACCATCGAAGCGATGGCCCCGGCTGTCCGGGAGTCGATGGCCGGTGGCGGGCTTCAGCCACTGCTCCCGTATCGGGATCCTGATGCTGCCGGCGCCTGTCGAGTGTCGGCCGTACCGGATCCGTGGTGTGATCTACGCTGCGTCAGCCCTGGACGAGCTTGCCGACCGCGTACACCTCGTCGACGTCGCCGGTGGTGAAGAAGCTCCACGGCACGTTGACGAACCCGTTGTCGCCCCAGCTGCTGCCCCAGCTGTTCTCGATGGTGACGCCCTGGTCGGTGTAGCCGATCACGGCCACCTCGTGGCCGCCGACGACGGGGTCGCTGCTGTCGTCGCCGGGCTGGTAGCTGTAGTCCGAGGCCGCCGAGCCGCTCAGGTCCATGAAGCTCTGGCGCACGTTGAACCCGATCGACACCGGCAGGCCCTGGGAGATGGCGTCCTCGATGGCCGCCTGCGTCCCGTCCCCGACCGGCAGGGTCTGGTACCCGGACAGCTTGTAGTGCGCGGCGTTCGCGCGCTCGTTGCCGTCCGGCTGGGTGGTGTAGTCGAAGTCACCCTGGTAGTAGTCGGCCTTGGTGTCGATGCCCTGCTGCTGCTCCATCCCAAGAGCGACGTCGCCGGTGGTGCCCTGGTCGTTGCCCTGGGCGATCTGGGCGTAGATGTACATCGGCGCCATCGGGGCCCCGGAGATGCCCTGCTCGTTCATCAGGATCCCGTAGGCGCTGTACCCGGTCGCCCAGGTCACGCACGAGCCGACCTGACCCTGGTCGCCCGGCGAGAGCGCGTACTGGGCCAGGCTGGCGCTGCCCGGAGCGTCCGCGGACGCGGCGGCGAGCAGGTGGTGGCTGTGCAGCTGCGCGGCCAGCCCGGCCCGCTCGGCGGCCCGAGCCCGGGCGATGTTCAGCCCGGTCGCGTAGTGGTGGTGCCGAACGGCCTTGGCGGGCTGCGCGGCGGACGCCGGCGAGGCCGCGACGGCGGTGATCGCGGCGGCAGTCGCGAACGCCGCGGCTATGCCGACGGTCTTGGCGTGGTGCATGAGAACTCCCTTGTTCTACGTGTCCGTGAAGGTGGCATGACTCTGATACGCCGGCCCGCGCAGCACGGCCCGCAGGCAACCGCAGTCAGGATCTTGAGCAGCCCTTGACATCGCAGCCACACCCGGGCACACGTCGGCCCGGTACCGGGCGCGTACACGCACCGGTGCCGTGAGGACATGCGAACCCTGGGAGATGACCGCCGAAGACCGACGCCGAAAGCAGCAAATCCAGGTGACGACGGTTACGCCGACGCGGCGCGACCGGATGCCCCTGCTTCGCGACGGAGACCGGCTGCGGTCCGGCCTCGGCTGCGGAGGGGGCTCGTACTAGTGAGGAAACGTAGCAAGTACCTGCGACTTACGTCAGCCATCAGCCTGGCAAAAGCTTCGCAAAGGGCTCATAGGGTCGGTGCAAGGGGAACCCTTGGGACGGGCGCTGTCTCTTCCTGAACTGCCTCGTTCACACTCGACGGCGTGCGCTGTCCAAACGCTCTTGGACGATCGCACGCAGCCGGCCATCCGCCTCGTAGCGGTTGGCGACCACTGCCCACCAAGGGTGCTCGCTCTTCGCCAGAACGACCGCGAGCCGCTCCGCCCGCGCAGTATCCAGATCGAAGCGCTGCTGATCGTCGATGCTCGCCAGGCCGGCCACCACGTCCAGGCTCGACGGCAATGCGGCACTGACCCGCTCGCATTCCGCATCGGCGCGCAGGAACGCCAGCTGGAGCCGGACCAGTTCCTCGGGGACGTGATCCGGGTCGGTCACGCCTGGACCAGGACCGTCGGCGAACGAACGGGTCAACCACTCGCCCACCGCGATGCGGTCGCCGGTGTCGCGCGGCGCGCGCCTCGTGCCGGGTTTGCCGGTCTCGCCGTAGTGGCACCGCGGATCGATCGGACGCGGAAGCTGCGGACTCTCCGGCCCCGCTTCGATCGTCCCGGCGTCGGTATAGGGGTCTGCCTCAGTACGGCCCTGAAGGAACTCGGCCTTGTCGACCGGCGTGACCCACATGTAGTTCCCACCACGGCGTGTGGTGGCGGGCTGGTAGAGCGGCACATACTCGCCGGCGGCGGTCTCGGCCACAAAGCTGTCGAGATACACCCCGCGAGCCGCGAGCCAGACACCGTGCCAGTCTCCGCAAGACCCGCGCTTCTTCACCGGACACGGCCCGAAGCCCTTTTGGCAGCGTTCCATACGCAGGCTGCGGACACCGCCTCGGACGTTCAGCTGTTTGCCGGCGGCGTGTCGCCAGTCCGTGATCTTGTCCAGCCGGTTCCACGGCCCCCGGTCGATGACCTGCGACCGGTCATTGTCGACCGTCCACATGGGAGTGATGCCATGCCTTTTGGCCGTCGCGGTCCGCTTGATCGCCGCCGGGCCGGTGATATGCGAGAACTGGATCTCCCACCCGATGGGGCCGCCGTCACCCCCGTCGACCAGGACATCGGTTCGCCGGGCCCCGTCCACGGACAGATCCTCGACATCGGCGGCGAACCCGGCGCGCTGCGCGACGTTCGCTATCCGCTCCTTGAGCGCCCTGTGTTTGGGGCCTTCATTGCGATGCGGCTTGGCTTCCCGTCGCAGATGAGAAGCGAAACGCAGACCATCGCGCACCTGGATGTACATCGCCTCGGGGCACTCGGTGCCGTCGTCATCGTCGACCGCGACGCAGCGCAGCAGGCGGGGTCGGGACGGGTCCGGCTTGAAGATCTCCTCCCACAGGTCCGGCCGGTCGGGATGCCCCAGGTCTTCCAGCGAGAGGTTGATGAGGATGTGGTACCCAGCGTGCCAGACAGTCTGAGTCACATCACCAGAGTAACCACGAACCCTGACATAAGTATCGGAGAAGAATTGCGGTGCGATCGCCGGCAGCCCGCAACCGACTTCCAGAGCGGGCCGGGATCCGCCGCCGTGTATCTCTTGGCGGGAGCGTGAGACGGCGGACCCCGTCACGAGGTGCCCCTCGTGAGTCTTTGTACGCCAGGCGTCGCCCGGCGGACCCGGGCGCGATGCTCCACCTATGTGGTACCCCGCCACGGCCCCGGGGATACGGAACGTTAATGCGATCCCGTGATCCGGGCGGCACATCATCTATGAAGAACCCGCCACGGTCTCAAGGCTCTGTGACACGCTGACCGGCGGGTGCAGGCAGGTTCGTCGTCGTGTGACTCTTTGGCGGGAGCGTGAGACGGCGGACCGTGACAAGGAGGTGCCTCTCGTTGAACGTGATCCGTCTTTCCCGAACAGAACCCCGCGAAACATTTGGTGAGCTTCGCGGGATTCCGCACCGAATGAGCGTCATCGCCCTGATCGGCTGGCTGGCGGTGATGCGCTGGTCGCCCGAGCAGATCATCGCGGTTCTGCTGGTACTCGCGCCGTCCTCGGTCCCCGGCGGCCAGGCGTGAAGGTCACCGTGCCCGCCGCGTTCGTCGAGTTCCACAGCGCGACCTACCCGGCGAACCTTCGATGGGTGACTCGGTTGGTCGGCGGTGACCACCACGATGCCGAGGAGATCTTGCAGGACTCCTATTTCGACCTGTTCACACGCTGGGACAGCGCCAGGAAGCCGGCAGCCCTGATGACCACGATCGTCAAACGCCGAGTGATCAAGTACTGGAAGCGGCACAAGCGCGAGGCCCCGGTGCTCGTCGATGTGGAGGAGGCACGCCGACTCGCGGCCGATCGGACGCCGCCCGCGCCGGACCCCGCGGTCCTCGCCGAACTGCGCGACGAGCTGCGCCGGGCCATGGCGGCGCTGAGCCCGGCCGAGCGGCACATCGTCGTGGCCCGCGCGGCCGAGCACAGCACCAGGGAGATCGCCGACCAGCTCGACGTCAGCGCCCGGCAGGTGCTCGCGGCCAAGGTCCGGCTGCAACAGCGCGTCGCGCCGCCGACCGCCCACCATCCGGACGAGGTGGACTGGGCCGGCCTGATCCACGGGTTGCCCGGCAGGCAGCGCCAGGTGATGGTGCTGGCGATGCTGTACGGCCTCAAACCCGCGGCGATCGCCTCACGCCTGGACATCACCGGCAACACAGCCCGCTCGGTGCTGTCGCAGAGCAAGCGCAAGGTCGCGGCGATGGCACCGATCCCGATGGAGGAAGCCGTCCACCACATCGAGCGGATCCTGCGGCTCTCGCGAGCCCTCGGAGGCTTTCCCCTCGTACCGATCGCCGCCTCTCAGGACCTCGCCGAGTTGCGCGAAGCCCTGGCCGTGGGCGGATCCAAGGTCTGGACGTGGCGCGTGGACGGCACGGCCGGGCGCCCCGCGATGACGCTCTTGGTGGTGGTGCCCTCACGAGTGACCTACATGGGCCGGAACGTCGACTTCGACGCCCGCGGCCGGCTGAAGGCCGGTACCACCATCTCCGCCGAGACCGTCAAACGGCTGCGTGCCTCCCAGCGGGGCGAGAGCACCACGAAGCAGGCGTTGCCGAAGCGCCGACCTGACTGACGGGCGACGATGGCGGCCGTGTCCTCGGGCAGGCCGGCCGCCACGTCGCGATCCGCCGGGTCAACCGCGTCAGCCAGATCAGCCGACAGTGGCCGCCCACGGGGTCGGCGTCGAGGACTGGTTCGGCGTGTGCGTGTTCAGCGACCACCGGCGCGACCTCGACACGCTCGACGAAGCCGGCTACCGCCTGCTGGAGCAGGCCGAGCTCGTCGCGGCGCGGACCGACCCCTACCGTGCCGTCGCGCGTCTGATCCACGTCGTGGGGCGGGCCGCTGATTAGGGCCGCAGGACGGGTCGCAAGGGCGGCGTCGAGGAACGGACGCATGTTCTCCGCAGTTCTGGGCAGCCGGGGGAAACCCTGCTGAGAGGAGCCACAAATGAAGAGCCCGATGCGTAAGACACCGGACCGCAGCCTGCTGGGGACCATCGAGCACACGGTGTCCGAGCACGCCGCCGAGGCCGGACACAAGATCCGCGACGAGTTCGACGACGTCGCCCCCAAGGTCGCCGCGGCCACGTCACAGGCGGTGCACACTGTCGCACACACCGCGATCGAGCGCAGCCGTCCGATCCGGACCGAGGCGGCCTCCCGGGGCTCGGCGGCGCTGTCCGGCCTGCTCGGCGAGGTCACCCCCGCGCAGATCGACCGGCTGTCGGGGCGAGCGGGCGCTTCCCGGTCCCGCGGCAAGATCGCTCTCCTGCTCGCCGCAGTCGGAGGAGTCGCGGTGTGGGCGCTGTGGTGGAAGCACTCGGATCCGGACCCGGACGCTTGGCAGGACGACGTCTCCGAGCCCGCACCGGAACCGGCCGCGAACCCCGAAAGCGTCGCGGACACCGCGGACACCGCGGATGCCGAGGGATAGATCCGATGACTGGCACAACTGAATAGTGACGCTCACCCGAGATCCGTCGATTCCCACGAGGCCAATGACATACGGGGATCGGGTTGAGCTATCACCTTCCATGGGTTGACGATTGAGACATCGGAGGTTAGCGTCCGCTGCGGCGCTCAACCCCGCCTCTCGTCACCGGGCGGGCCCTCCCTCCGCCGGTTCTCTCCCCATGCCTGGAGACCCCATGGTCAAGCCGCGCCCGTCCGGTTCACCGCAGCCCGGATCAGGACCCTCCCGCCGGACGGTGATACAGGGTACTGCGATACTTGGCACCCTGCTCACCGTGCCCGGTCCGGTCTTCGCGATCCGCGCGGCGGCGAGTCCGCCGGTCACCTCAGCCACCCCAGCCGCCTCAGCCACCCCGCCTGCCCCGGCCACCCCAGCGGCGCCGGTACCCGCCGGCCAGGCGACCACCCTCTGGTACACGTCGCCGGGCACCGCGTCGGCGATGACCGCCACCGGCCTGCCGGTCGGCAACGGCCGGATCGGCGCCCTGCTCACCGGCGACCCGAGCCACGAGGCCTACTACGTCACCGACGTGACGTGCTGGGCCGGTGGCGCGAACGCGACCCTCGACACCGAAAGCGGCCTGACCGGCCAGTTCCCCTACGGCACCGACGACTTCGGCACGCAGCAGATGCTGGCCGAGGCCTACCTGGACATCCCGGCGCACACCGCGGCGGCGATCAGCGGCTACCAGCGGCAGCTCGACCTGAGCAACGGCGTCGTGTCAGCGTCGTATCAGTACGATGGCGTGACCTACCGCCGTGACGTGTACGCCAGCCACCCCGACGACGTCCTCGTCATCCACCTGAGCCAGAGCGGCGGCGGCACCTTCACCGGCGGCCTGACGCTGAACGGCACCCGCTCGGAGAGCACGGCGACCAACGCCGCCGCGGTCACCGCCTCGTTCACCGGGACCCTGGCCAACGGCCTGCGCTACGCGGCGCTGGCCCAGGCCTCCGGCACCGGCGGAACGGTCGGCGTGTCCGGCGCCGCGGTGACCTTCACCGGCTGCTCCGAGGTCCTGCTGATCCTCAGCGGCGGTACGGACTACTCGGCGAGCGCCTCAGGGTTCATGGACTCCTCGGTCGACCCCGCTGCCGTCGCGAGCAGCCGGGCATCTCGGGCCACGACCCTCAAGTCCGCGGCACTGCTCGCCAACCACCTGGCCGACTACCAGGCTCTCGCCGAGACGATGACCGTCAACCTCGGCATGTCCAGTCCCGCCCAGCGTGCGCTGCCCACGGACCAGCGTCTGGCCGCGGCGGCGGCTGCGGGCTCGGCACCGGACCCCGAGTTGCACGCCGCCTACCTCCAGTTCGGCCGCTACCTGGCGATCTGCGGCTCGCGCAGCAGCCTGCCGATCAACCTGCAGGGTCCGTGGCAGGACTCGAACTCGCCGGCGTGGATGAGCGACTACCACACCGACATCAACATCCAGATGAACTACTGGCTGCCGGACCGCACCGGGTTGTCCGCCTGCTTCCCGGCGCTTGCGAACTACTGCCTCAGCCAGCTCCCGTCGTGGACGCAGCACACGCAGGCCCTGTTCAACGACCCGAGCAACGGATTCCGCAACTCGACCGGCCGTGTCGCGGGCTGGACCGTGGCGATATCGGCGAACCCTTATGGTGGTCTGGGCTGGTGGTGGCACCCGGCGGGCAACGCCTGGCTGAGCAACGAGTTGTTCGACCACTATCTGTACACCCAGGACCCGGCCTACCTGGCAACGATCTACCCCTTGCTCAAGGGCGCCTGCCAGTTCTGGGAGGCCCGGCTCATCACCACCACCTACACCGATCCGTCGGGCGTCTCCCATTCGGTGTTGGTCGACGACGCCGACTGGTCTCCCGAGCACGGACCGACCAACGCCGTCGGCATCACCTACGCCCAGGAACTCGTCTGGCAGCTGTTCGCGAACTACCAGAACGCCGCCCGGATCCTTGGACGGGACTCGGCCTACGCCGCCGTCGTCGCCTCGTTGCAAAGCCGGCTCTACCTTCCTCAGGTCAGCACCGTGACCGGCTGGCTGGAGGAATGGATGACCCCTGACAACCTGGACACCTCCGACCTCACCCACCGGCACCTGTCGCCGCTGATCGGCTTGTTCCCCGGCGACCGCATCACCGCCGACGCCAGCCCGCCGGCGCTGCTGACCGGGGTGACGAACCTGCTCACCGCTCGCGGCACGGCCAGCTACGGATGGGGCGTGGCCTGGCGCGCCGCCTGCTGGGCCCGGCTGAAGAACGCCGCGAACGCCTACCAGTGCTTCGTCAACGGCCTGACCCCGTCGAGCAACGGCTCCACCGGGACCGCCGGGAACCTGCTGGACATCTACGGCTCCGGGATCTTCCAGATCGACGCGAACCTCGGCCTGCCCTCGGCAGCCGTGGAGATGATGGTCTACTCCAGGCCGGGGCTGCTCCAGCTGCTCCCCGCGATGCCCTCGGCCTGGTCGGCCGCGGGCGCCGTCACCGGCATCGGGGTGCGCGGCGGCTTCACCGTCGACTTCGCCTGGAGCGGCGGACACGTGGTCTCCTTCACCCTGCACAACATCGGCCCGGCCACGGCGACCACCACCGTGGCCTCCGGCGCCTGGAGCAAGCAGGTGACCCTGGCCACGGGCGCGAGCGCCACCTTCGACACCCTCGTGCTGATCAATCGCAACAGCGGCAAGGTCATCGACGATCCCGCCGCCTCCACCGCCCCGGGCACTTCGCTCATCCAGTACAGCCGCAATCAGGGAACGAACCAGTCCTGGCGCGTCCAGCAAACAGGCGCGGGCGCGTTCAGCCTGATCAACGCATCCTCCGCCCTGGCGATGGACGTGTTCGGCGGCGGCACCGCCGACGGTGCGCTGATCTGCGAGTACACCCCGAGTGGTGCGACCAACCAGCAGTGGACGCTGCAGGACACCGGGAACGGCTACGTGCGGGTGATCAGTGTGCGCAGCGGCAAGGCGATCGGCGTCGTCGGATCGTCGACCGCTGATTCGGCACGTCTGGAGCAGGAGACCGTCTCGGCCGCGGCCGGCCAGCAGTGGCAAGTGGTTCTCGTCTGACCGTCGCAAGGCAACCTCGTCCACCCGTGGAGGCACCATGCGCAACCGGCTTCTCCTCGCCGCTGTCACAGCCGCGGCGCTGCTCGGCTCCCTGGCCGGCCCCGGTCCGGCCGCCGCCACCACCAACCCGCCGCCGAACCCGATCGTCACGATCGGCCCGTCCGACACCCAGACCCAGATCCTGGCCAAGGCGGCGCAGGTCACGCCGACCGCGAGGCAGCTGGCCTGGCAGCGGGAAGGGCTGACCGGCTTCGTCCACTTCGGACCGAACACCTACACCGGCAGCGAGGTCGGCAGCGGCACCGAGTCGCCGAACCTGATCCAGCCCACGAGCCTGGACACCGACCAGTGGGCGGACGACTTCAAGAACGCCGGGTTCAAGAAGGTCATCCTGGTCGCCAAGCACCACGACGGCATGCTGATGTTCCCCTCGGCCTACTCCTCCTACGGCGTGGCCTCCAGCAGCTGGCTGAACGGCCAGGGCGACATCGTGAAGGCGTTCACCGACTCCGCGCACAAGATCGGCCTCAAGGTCGGAATCTACCTGTCGCCGGCCGACCTGCACGAGGCCCAGTCCGGTGGTAAGTACGGGGACGGCAGCACCGCCAAGCCCGTGACCATCCCCGGCGACGCCTCGGAGGTCAGCGGCGGCAGGACGTTCGCGTTCAGCTCCGACGACTACAACACGTACTATGAGAACACCCTGTACGAGCTGCTGACCAGGTACGGGACCGTCGACGAGGTCTGGTTCGACGGCTACAACCCCACCAGCCGGCCCCAGCCCTACGACTTCCACGACTGGTACCAGATGGTCCGTACCCTGCAGCCGAGCGCCGCGATCTTCGGCGGGCCGGACGTCCGCTGGGTCGGCAACGAGAACGGCGTGGCCCGGACCAGCGAGTGGAGCGCCATCCCGGCGACCGGGACCGCCGACCCCGACGGCGAGGTCGATCCCACCTACGGCGACGAGGCCACCGACATCGCCTCCGACGCGCAGCTGACGACAGCCTCGAACTACCTGGCCTGGTATCCCGCCGAATGCGACGCCCGTCTGGAACCGACCTGGTTCTGGCATCCGAACCAGGCCCCGAAGACCCCCGCCGAGCTGACGTCGATGTACTACAGCTCGGTCGGGCAGAACTGCCAGCTGCTGCTGGATGTACCACCGGACCAGTCCGGCCGCTTCGACGCCGCCGACGAGGCGGCGCTGGCCGGCTTCGGGCGGAAGATCTCCTCGACCTTCGGCAACGACCTGGCCCGGGGCGCGACCGCGAGCAACGACACCGGGACCACCAGCACCGCAGGCGACGACCCGGCCAACGTGGTCGACGGCGACGACTCCACCGCCTGGCAGCCCGGCACCACCACCGGCGGCCTGGTGCTGGACCTCGGCGCCGCCAAGACGCTGGACGTGGTCAAGCTCCAGGAGGACATCCAGGTCGGACAGCGGGTGGAGTCCTTCGCGATCGACACCTGGACCGGCAGCGCCTGGCAGCAGGCGGCGACCGCCACCACCATCGGCTACCAGCGCCTGGTACCGCTGCCGACCCCCGTGACCACGTCCAAGGTGCGGCTGCGGATCACCGGATCCCGGTCCCTGCCGCCGGCCATCGCGACGGTCGGGCTGTTCTACGACGGACGCGCCGCCGACCTGGCCACGGGGACGACCGCGACTCAGTCGTCGAACACCCAGCCCGGCGGCGACGCGGCCCACGCCGTCGACGGCACCACCGACGGCGACTTCTTCGACGGCTCGGTCTCCCACACCGGTGACGACACCAACGCCTGGTGGCAGACCGATCTCGGGTCCTCGCAGGCGATCGGCAGCATCGCGGTCTGGAACCGGACCGACTGCTGCGCCAACCGCCTGAGCGACTACTGGGTGTTCGTTTCCAACAGTCCGTTCAACACCGGGCTGACCCCGGCGCAGCAAGCCGCGACACCCGGCGTCTGGTCGAACCACCAGAGCGGCCAAGCCGGGACACCGACCACGCTGAACGTCCGCACCACCGGCCGCTATGTCATGGTGCAACTGTCCGGCACCAACTACCTGTCGCTGGCCGAAGTCCAGGTCTTCTCCCCCGCCGACGACTTCTCGATCTCGGCGAGCCAGCCGATGGCCTCCGTCCCGGCCGGCACCGGAACCACCTCGACCATCACCACCGCCGACACCCTGGGTTCCACCGGCGATGTGGCCCTGGCCGTCTCCGGTCTGCCGGCCGGCGCGACGGCATCCCTCACCCCGGCCACCCTCGCCGCCGGTGGTGCCTCGACGCTGACCATCCACACCTCACCATCCACGCCGGTCGGCGACTCCCTGGTCACCATCACCGGCACCGCATCGCAGGCCACGCACACCGCGCAGATCACCCTGTCGGTCACCGCGCCGCTGCTGGCATCCGGCAGCGCCTATGAGATCAGCGAAGTTGGAAGCGGCACCGCGATCGACGACCCGGGATCCTCGACGACGCCCGCCACGCAGCTGATCGTCTATCCGAACAACGGCGGCGCGAACCAGCAGTGGACCGCCAACGCCAATGCCGACGGCAGCTACACCCTGGTCAACGGCTCATCGCGGCTGTGCATGGATGTCAGCGGCTCATCCACCGCTCCGGGAGGCGCGATCATCCAGTACGGCTGCACCGGCAACGCCAACCAGAGCTGGTACCTGGTCGCCACGACGGGTGGCTACATCCTGCAGTCGAAGTCCAGCGGCCTGGGCGCCGCGCCCGGCGGGACCGTGAACGGCCTCACCGGTCTAGTTCAGCAGAGCACACCCGCAGCCTGGACGTTCGCCAAGGTCGGCTGACCGGCCGCTGCGGGATTCACACGCGTTTGTGTTCGGATTCGTCTGAAATCAATCATTGACCCTCATCAGTACCGTGATTACGCTCACAAACGCGCAAAGCCGTCTGCTGCGACCAGCGGAAACCCGATGTGGGGAGATGCCAGTGAACCGCCGCTCCTTCCTGTCCGTCAGCATGCTCAGCGCCGCCGCCGCGATGTCGGCCACCCCGGCCCTCGGCGCGACGGCCTCCAGCACAGCCTCCGGCGCGACTTCCGGCACGACCTTCGGGTTCGCCCCCGATGGCAGCGCGTTCCTGATGAACGGCGAGCCGTTCCAGATCCGCTCCGGCGAGATGCACCCGGCGCGCATCCCCGTCCAGCATTGGCGTCATCGGATCCAGATGGCGAAGGCCATGGGGCTGAACACGGTGTCGATCTACATCATGTGGAACTACATCGAGGAGTCCCCGGGGGTGTTCGACTTCACCACCGACCGGCGGGACATCGCGACGTTCGTTCAGCTGTGCCAGCAGGAGGGGATGTGGGTTCTGCTGCGCGGCGGGCCTTACGTCTGCGGCGAGTGGGATCTCGGCGGTCTGCCCCCGTATCTGCTGGCCTATCCGGACATCCAGTTGCGGGTGAACTCCGCCACCGATCCGCACTACATGGCCGCCGTGAACCGCTACATCGCCCATCTCGCGCCGATCGTCAAACCCCTGATGACGGCGGCCGGCGGCCCGATCCTGATGGTCCAGGTCGAGAACGAGTACGGGTCCTTCGGCAGCGATACCACCTATCTGGAGGAGATCCGGCAGGCCTGGATCGCGAACGGCATCACCGGACCCTTCTACTCAGAGGACGGCCTGTCGCAGGTGGAGGGCAACAAGACGACCGTGACCGGCGGCGCGATCGCCTTGTCCGGCGGCGACGCCTCGCAGATCGCCTCGGCACGCCAGGCGTTCCCAGCGGTGCCGGCGATGGCCGGGGAGGTGTATCCGGGCTGGTTGACGCACTGGGGCGACAGCGCGTTCCAGGGCACCGGTAGCGACATATCCAGCACCCTCAAGGGCCTGATGGCGGCCGGCCTGTCCTTCAACCTCTACATGGTCCACGGCGGCACGAGCTTCGGCTTCTTCGCCGGCGCCAACGCGAACGACCAGTCCGGCGACTACCAGCCGGACATCACCAGCTACGACTACGCCGCTCCGATCACCGAACAGGGCGTCGCCACACCCCGGTACACCGAATACCGCACCCTGATCGCCGGGTACCTGGGCACACCGCCGCCGGCCGTCCCGGCGCCGGTCCCGACGATCGCCTCAGGGACCGGACAGATCACCCCCGCCGCCTACGCCTCGGTCTGGGACAACCTGCCGACGCCCCTGCCGACGGCCCAGACGGTGAACCCGCAGCCGATGGAGACCTACGGCCAGAACTCCGGCTTCATCTTGTACAGCAAGCAGCTGTCGGGCTACTCCGGCGGGCAGTTGGCCATCCAGTGGGTGCACGACTATGCGACGGTGTGCCTCAACGGCGTCTACGCCGGAGGCCTTTACCGACAGACCCTCCCCGCAGCCGTCACCAGCGCTTTGAACATAGCGACCGCCAACGCCGCGTTGACGCTGCCCACCGGCACCACGATCGGCGGCAGCCCTCAGATGGACATCCTGGTGGAAGGACTCGGACGCACCAACTACGGACACGCGATCGTCGACCGCAAGGGAATCCTGCAGACCGTCGCCCTGCAGAACGCCGGCTCGCTGACCGGAAACCTCACCGGCTGGCAGACCTACTCGCTGCCGATGGACGACACCTACATCAGTACCCTGAGGAACAAGGTAACCAACGCCCACCGCCCCGGCATCTTCTTCAAAGCCGCTCTCACGCTGGCCGCAGCAGGCGACACCTACCTGGACATGTCCGGGTGGACCAAGGGCGTGGTCTGGGTCAACGGCCACAACCTCGGCAGGTACTGGGAGATCGGCCCGCAGCAGCGGCTCTACTGTCCGGCCGAATGGCTCACCACCGGGACCAACGAGATCCTCGTCTTCGACCTGCACCAGACCACCCCGGCACCGATCACCCTGCACGCAATGCTCACCAGCGCGGCCATCCCGGTCTCCGGCTGGAAACTCGTCCACGTCGACAGCCAGGAGCTCGTCGCCGAGAACGGGGCCGCCGCCAACGCTTTCGACGGCGACACCGCGACGATCTGGCACTCGCGATGGTCCCCTGCTCCGGGCGACTCCCTCCCTCACGAGATCCAGATCGACCTCGGCGCCCGCTACCAGCTCGACGGCGTCGGCTACCTCCCCCGCCAGGACGGCAACGCCAACGGCCGCATCGGCGCCTACGAGATCTACGTCTCCGACTCCACGACCACCTGGGGCAACGCCGTGGCCGGCGGGACCTTCCCGGACTCGGCAGCGCTCAAGACCGTGTTCCTCGGCTCGGCGACCGGCCGCTACCTGCGCCTGCGGGCCCTCACCGAAGCCGGCGGCCGGGGCCCCTGGACCAGTGCCTCGGAGATCTCCGCGACCGGCGTGCCCGCTTGACGCTGTAACTCAGCCTTCTTATATTAACGAACTCTTCGTTACATGGTATGGGCGGGAGGCTTCAGTGACGCGTCCGACAAGACACGGATTCACCGCCGGAAGACACGGATTCACCGCCGCGGTGACAGCCCTCACGCTCCGCTCGGATCTGCTGCACCTGTCGACCACCTGGTTCAGCAACGTCTCGACCACCGGCAACGGAAGCCTGAACAACTACGCGGCCCACGAGCTCTCCGGAATGATCAGCGGCTACTACGAACCGAACTGGCAGCTGGCGAAGTCGTGGTCGCGCCCAGCATCCCGGGCTGGACCGGGTTGCCGATGCTGTCCGGGCTGCGCACCCGGCTGGACTGTCCGGTGGTGGTCGACAACGACGTCAACCTGGCGGCCCGCGCCGAGCAACAGGCTGGTCCGGCCGGCGCGAGCCTGCTGTACGTGCACTGGGGCGAGCGCATCGGCGCCGGCATCGTCATCGACGGCAAGCCCAACCGGGGCTTCTCCTCGGCGGCCGGCGAACTCGGCTTCCTGGACCTGCTCACCCCGATCGACGCCCGGCCGGCCGCGGTGGCCGACGGCGTGGGCCCGTTCGAGCGGCTGGCCGGGGCCGGCGAGATCCGCAGGCTCGCCCTCGAAGCCTGCGGGCCCGCGCTGCCGGGCCGCACCGCCGGCCACGATCTCGAAGCCCTGTTCACCGCGGCCGGGGACGGAAACGAAGCCGCCGCGGCGGCCTGAGCCACGGCGGCGAGGTGCTGCTGGACGCGGTCCGCCGCCACCTGGCCCCCCTCGTTCTCACTCCCTGCGAGGTGCGGCTCTCCGTCCTGCGGGAGAACGCCGTCGCCCTCGGCGCGGTACGGATGGCATTGGACTCCGCCGAGGAGCGCCTCCTGCTCGCGTAGCACCGCTCCCCTAGCACTGCGCTCGTAGCACCGCTCGCGCGGCGACGCTCGCTCTTGCTGTATACTGAACGCATCGTTCAGAAAACAGACCGAGCTCGGCGAGGGGAAGCACCGCGATGAGCGCAAGCCCGACCGACCCTCCAGCGGCACCACGCCGCGGCCGTCCGCGGAGCCAGGCCAGCCGCGAGGCGATCCTGGCGGCGGCCGGCGACATCATGATGGAGGGCGGACTGAAGGCGGCGACGATCGACGCCATCGCCGCGCGCGCCGGCGTGGGCAAGGCGACGGTCTACAAGTGGTGGGACTCCCGAGGCGCGGTGGCGCTGGAAGGGTTCATGGCCAAGGCCGCCGACTCCTGGAACCTCCCCGAGGACGCGACCGCTCCCGAAGCGCTGCGGATCATCGCGCTGGCAGCGGTCAAGCTGTTCACCGAATCCTCGGGCGGCCCCCTGATGCAGGCTCTGACCGCGGACGCCCAAGCTCAGCCCGACCTGGCGCGAGCGCTGCGCGAACACTGGCTGGCCCCGCGCCGCGCGGTCACGGCCGAGATCATCCGCCAAGGGATCCAGCGTGGCGAACTGCGTGCCGACCTCGACATGGACGTGATCCTGGACCTGGTGTTCGGGCCGATCTACTTCCGGCTGCTCTACGGGCACGCCGAGCTCACCGAGTCTTTCGTGGAGCGGCTCGTCGACAGCGCGCTCGCCGGCATCGCGCCGCCGGCCTCCGACGAGATACCGAACGAACCGTTCAATTAATAGGAAGTGCACGATGAGCAACACCATCGAGTCGGTTTCCCCGGCCACCGCCTCCCCCGTCACGCCGACGGGCACGCCTCGGACGTTGCGCTGGACCGTGCCGGCTCTGGCCTTCGCCTGTGGCGCGAGCGTGGCGAACCTGTACTACGCGCAACCGCTGCTCGGCCCGATAGGCCGCTCCCTGGGCGTCGGCACGGGCACCGCGACACTGATCGTGACCATGACCCAGATCGGCTACGCGCTCGGCCTGATGTTCCTGACACCCCTGGGCGACCTGATGGAGAACCGGCGCCTGGTGACGAGGACCCTGATCGTCACGGCGGTCGTCCTCGTCCTGGCGGCCACCGCCCCGGACATCGGGGTGTTCCTGGCCGCGAGCGTGCTGGTCGGCCTGACGTCGGTGGTGGCCCAGATACTGGTGCCGCTGTCCTCGCATCTGGCGCCGCCGGAGATCCGCGGCAAGGTCGTCGGCCAGGTCACCGGCGGACTGCTCCTGGGAATCATGCTGGCCCGGTCGGCATCCAGCATCCTGGCCACCGCCTGGGGCTGGCGGTCCGTCTACGTCGTGTCGTCGGTGATCATGCTGGCCGTCGCGCTCCTGCTGCGGCTGCGTCTGGCCGAGCGCACCCCCGAGCACACCGCGAGCTACCCCTCGCTGCTGGCCTCGACGTTCCGCCTCGCCCGACACGAGCCGCTCCTGCGCCGCCGCTCGTTCTCCCAGGCAGCGATGTTCGCCGCGTTCACCGCCTTCTGGACGGCGGTCCCCTACGAACTCACCGAACGTCACCACATGAGCCAGTCGGGCATCGCGCTCTTCGCCCTCGTGGGCGCCGCCGGAGCCGCCTCCGCCCCGGTCGCCGGCCGTCTCGGCGACCGCGGGCACAGCAAGGTCGCCCGCGGCGCGGCCCTGGGCCTGGCCCTGGTCGCCATCGGACTCGCGGCCCTGGGCGCCTCGCACGTGGCGCTGCTGGCGCTGGCCGCGGTCCTGCTCGACTTCGCCGTCCAAGGGCACCACGTGCTGAGCGTCCGCGACGTCTACGGCCTGAGCACGCATGCCAGGGCACGGATGAACTCGCTGTACATGACCGGCGTGTTCGTCGGCGGCGCGGCCGCCTCGGCCGTGACGGGCACGATCCTCAGCGCGCACGGCTGGTCCGGCGTGATGGGGCTGGCGGCCTGCCTGGTGGCGGCCGGCATGACGGTGTGGCTGTGGGAGACCTCGAAGAGGCCGTCGCGGGAGACCCATCGTCAATGAACACGTGACGCCACGCTAACGACGCCACCGGAGCCCCCTGAAACCCTGATCACCGGCACCAGCGAAGCACGTCCCCGGCCGAAGCACCCAGGTCCGAGGACGTGTTCGCGCACCAGATCAGGAAGGGAAACCATGCGCACTCAACGCATCCTCGCCACCGCCGCGACCGGGCTCGCCGCGGCCACCATCACCCTCGGCATTCCGGCCGCCGCTTCCGCGTCCAGCGGCGGCGGCTGCGGCTCGAAGAACGGCATCGAAGCCTGCATCAGCGCCGACAGCACGGGTGTGAAGCCCGACGCGTACGTCAACGCGCTGCCCGGCGGATGCTCCTCGATCCTGATGTACGTCATGAACGACAACACCGGCGACCTGGTCTGGCAGACCGGGCTCCCGTGTAAGACCGGCCACGCCGGCCCCTGGCATCTGCCCGGCAGCAACGGGACCGGCTACACCACTTACATCGAGTACACCTCCAAGACGAGCGGTGACTCGGAGGAGGTCATCTCTCCGAACGAGGTGTTCAGCAACTAGGGCGCCTCAGTCGGATCGGTAGGGCGGGACGGCCTACAACCCGTCCCGCCGCACCGTCTCTCGAAGACGCATCCCCGCTGCTCAGACCGTCCCGCAACCCGCATCAGGGTCATCGCGGGCCGCACCGTCGACGCCGCCGGGCCGGCCTTCGAAAGATGGCGGCATGAGCATGACGGCGGAGCTCGGCCCGGTGGGATTTTCGGCGCACTCGTTTTCTGAGGTGCAGGAGATCCGTACGACGGTTTCGACAGGCCCCTGCGACCCCGAGCGTTACCAGCTGAGTTTGATCGGGGCGAAGGCGCTGCCGCTGGGTGAGGATGACGAAGCTTCTCGGGCCGGGACCGGTGTCCTGATGCTGCATGACGCATGGCTGCCGCACGGCTTTCGCGCCATGTCCGGCGTCGACCGCGGGAAGATCATCATGCTGCGTTTTCCGAAGACCGCGCTCCCGCTGCGTCCGCGAGGGTTGGAACCCCTGTTCGCCCGCCGGCTGCCGACGGATGCCGGCATGGGCGCCGTCCTCGCCCACTACCTCACCAGCGTCGCCTCGGCGCTGGAGAAGGGCGAGGTGGGGGAACGGGAAGGCACACAGCTCGGCAAGGTGGCCCTGGACCTGACTGTCGCCACCTTAACGGCGTGGGCCGGCGTCGATGATGTCGCCGCTGCTGCTGAAACCCGCCGCCAGGGCCTGTTATCCACAATAGACACGTTCATCGACCACCACCTCGGCAACCCTGAGCTGACGCCGTCCATGGTCGCCGGCCACTGCCACATCTCCCTGGGCCATCTGCACCGGCTGTTCCAGACCAGAGACCTGACGATCGCGGCGTGGATCCGGCATCGGCGGCTGGAGTGCTGCCGCGCCGACTTGGCGGACCCGAGCCTTCGGTCGTGGCCGGTCCACGCGATCGGCGCGCGCTGGGGATTCCGCAGTGCCGCCGAGTTCAGCCGGGCCTTTCGCGCCGCCTACGGTTCAGCGCCCGGTCGATACCGGAACGACGGTTATCAAGACACTGTGTCGGTATAGCAGGCAGGAGTCCCTCCAGCAGGCGTGACGCAGACCCGCAACGCGATACCGGAGGTAGGCACGTACACCATCGGCGTGTAGGAGAAGTCATTTGCGTCCTGCTGATTGGCGATGCGAATACTCTGGGTGGGTTCGCCCGGCGCTGTCAGCGTCAGGGAGTCACCGACGCGGGTGTTCCAGAAGCGGGCCCAGGCAGTCTGGCACTCAGAGTTGTAGCGGACCTCCAGGCCGATACCGCTCGAGGTCTGCTGTTGTTGCAGGGGTCGCGCTTGGATTCCGCACAGGGTCAGCCCCGGATCCTGGCCGGCACAGGCGGCGCCGTGGCAGGTGGGTTTGCATGATCCCGTGGTGCAGGTCACGGTGAACGCGCCGGTGGTGGCGCGGCTGGGTGTGCCGCCGCTGTCGCTGTCGCGCAGTAGGTAGACCCCGGCAGCGGCCATTGCGACTACCGCGATCAGCGCCGTCACCAGGCCGATACGGACGTGAATTCCGCGCCGCTTCAGGGGAATCGGCTCGGGCTCAGGCTCGGGCTCGTTCTTCGGTGGTTCGGCCATGACTTCGCCGCGCCCCCGGTCGGCCGACTCGGCCAGCTCCCACAGGGCGCGCAGCCTCGGCTCCGGTTCCCCGGCCAGGCGGCACAGATCCCTTACCGCCTGCCACGGCGGCAGGACCTTCGCCGTCAGGTAGCGCTGCCAGGCCGATCGGCTGTACGGGGTCTGCTCGCCGAGTGCCGCGAAGCTCAGGCCGGCCTGTTCGCGCAGGCGGCGCAGTTCGGCGGCGAGGGTCGTGACCTCGCCGCGGGTCTCGGTCTGGTGCGCCGTCATCCGCGCAGAGCCGCCCAGGTCTGCGGTCCGACCTGACCGTCGATGTCCAGCCGGTGCGCTTTCTGCGCGTCGATCACGGCGGTCTCGGTCAGCGGACCGAAGTTGCCGTCGACGGCCCCCGGCGAGAATCCGGCGTGCTGCAGCAGACACTGGAGCTCGGCGACCTCCGGGCCCCACATATCGACCTCGAGGAAGTCACTGGTCGTCGTGCTGTTTCCGGCGTACCACAGGCCGTCGTGCCGCGTGAAGGCGCAGGTGTAGACGGTCCGCGCGGTGACCACCAAGGCCTGCTGCTTGGCGTGGACGGGCTTCGGGCCCAGCACCAAAAGCGTGATCACCGCACCGACGACGGCGCCGGCCCCGGCGGTCAAGGCCGTCCGCCCGAAACGCCGTATCCGGGACGGGCCGGCCGAGGGCTCCGGCGGATCGTCGGCGCTCGCATCATCAGAGTGCTGATGCGCCAGCGCACGGGCCGCGGCTTCGCGCAACGCCTCGGCGCGTACCGGATCGGCGCCGACAAGCGAGGCCAGCGCTTCGACCGCCGCCGCGGGCGGCACCGTCCTGCCGACCAAGTACCGCTCCCAGGACGAGGCGCTGTAGCCGGTCTTGGCGGCGAGCCGCGACAAACTCAGCCCGCTGTCGTCCTTGAGCTTTCGCAACTGCACGACGAGCCTGGCCACCGCCGGATCCAGTCCCGCGGGCAGCGGCCTCCACCGCGCCATGGGCGCCCCTTTCATCGCCACGGCACAGATGAGGCCTGCGCCAAGTCATTATGGACGACGCCAGGGTAAGCGGCTTGGTTGCCCGTGCTTCAACAGTGGCCGCGCGGGCGCGAACCGAATGTCGTATCGGCTGGTTACCATGGCCGCCATGAGCATGATCGGGGAATACCTGCGGGTGACACCCGCCGAATTGGGACGCGCCGTCCAAGACCCGCGCTGGGCCTACGACTATGCCCAGGAAGTCCTTGATTCCCAAGAGGAATCGGACCCGGACCCGCTCATGTCACGGTGCTTCTCCACGCACAAGGCCTGGGACTATCTCGGGTTCTTGCTGCGCAGGTCGCAGTTCCCGGTCGACATCCACGGCGAGCAGTCTTTCGCCGAAGACGAAGACTGGGGCTACGGTCCGCCGAAGGCCCTGCCGGCCGAACGCGTCCGCGTCGCGGCGGAAGCCCTCCGCCGGACCGACTACGACGGTCTCGTCAAAGGCCTTGAGGCCGCCGACCTGTTCGGCGTCTATCCCGGGGTCTGGGATCGCCCCGACGCCATCGAGTGGGGACGTGAGGTGTTCGACTCGCTCACCCTGTTCATCGGCGCCACCGCGGCGGCCGGCGATGCCCTGCTGATCTGGCTCGACTGACGACCGCAACCGGCGGGCTTGGCGGAGCCACCGGCAGGCATGGCGTTCGAGCATCGGGCCGGTATCAGCCTTCTGAGTCCGCGCCGTCACCCGCGCCATGCAACTCGTCGAAGCGGACCTCCTCGCCCCAGCGAAGCCGCGACTCGGGAAGCCAGTCCTCCAACAGCCGCAGGAGGTTCCGGCGCATACCCGCCCCAGTCGCGAGCGACGGCACGCCGGGCTGCCAGACCGGGAAGGACTGAACGTCGCCGGCCGATGTCTCCAGCCTCAGCTCGACCCCCGGGCCGGGGTTGAAGCCGTCGGTGTACTCGACGACGACCGTGCTGTGGCGCACCAGTTCCCCCGCCCGGAAGGCGGTCTCCAGACAGGGCCGGACGGCCTCATCGTCGATGACCGACATGAGACCGTCCGGGAGGTTCCCGCCATCCGAAGGATGGTCACATCCCACAGGCATGGCCGTTCGCGCAGCCGGCCGAGGTGAACGAGCCCGTGATGTTGAGCGTGGCGTGCCCGGTGTCGCCGTCGACCTCGACCTCGAAGGTGACCGTGTCGGTGTAGGTCAGGTAGTCGTAGTCGTGGTCCGGATTGTAGGCACCGTGCAGCTGGTAGGAGCAGGGCACCGGGTGGCCGATGGCCCGCCCCTGGTTCACCCCGTTGCGCGTCCAGCCCATCCCGACCTCGTTAATGTCGCCGACGACGATCGCACACAGCCCGGAGCTCACCTTGTAGCCCCACGGCCCGGTCGTCCCGCCGCACGCGTGTTGGAAGGAGTACGTGCCGTCGGAGTCGCTGAAGCTGTAGGGATCGTTGCAGTAGAGCCAGGCCCCCTGCGGCCCGGCCACCGAGGAAGCGGCCTTCACCCCGGTCGCCCGGGCGCCGGCCCGCTGGGCGAGATCGGCCCGCACCTGGGCCAGCTTGGTCGCGTCGAGCGTCTTGTCGAAGGTGACGGAGAGGACGGAGTCAGTCCCCGCACCCCCGTTCGCCGAGTCGATCGTCACCACGGACCCATTGTCGGACCCATTGCCGTTCGCGGTGCTCGCCTGCGCGGGCATCGCGGCGAACGTGGTGATCGTGGCGATCGACAGGACGGCGCCGATGACAGCACCGGCGGCCTTACGTATGCGCATGCGTTTCCTTTGTCCCCGACGGAGCGTTCCGCCCCGGAACGCGTAGAACAGATTTGCGGATCAGTACCCGCAGCATCTACGCACTTGTAGTGAACGCATGGCAAAGCTCTGATGCTCTCACACATGAGCCGGAGCAGGGCACGCCGGACCTCCGTCCGGCGCGCCCTGAACCAGCCACCGAGACGCACGCCTACAGCGCCTTCTCCACGGCCGCGGTGAAGGTCTCGGCTGTCCTCTCGATCTCCTCCTTCGAGCTGTGCGCCGTGACGCCGAACCCCGCTCCCAGGTACGCGTCCGACAGGCCGACGGCGATCGCGATCGACCGGGATTCCTCCCGGTGCCGGGCAAGGGGCACCGGGCCGTTCCTTTGCACGACGTCATCGGCGCTCTACCGGTGTGCGCGATGGCGGCTCGACACGGCTTGCGGGGTACCGGTCATCCAGACTCCCCTGTGCGCGCGGCCGCGGACGCCGTCGCGCTCGCGGTGGCGGAGCTGACGCAGAGCTCTGCGGCTCGCGCCTTCCTCGACGAGTTGGCCGCCTCGATTGCCGACGCCGTGCTCGCGCTGAGCGCCACCTTCGACCCCGGACACGTCTTCCTCAGCGGGGAGGTGTGCCTGGCGGGCGGGCAGCGCCTGGCGGAGTCGGTCACCGCGGCTGTAGCCCCGAGAAGCCCGGTCCCCATCGAGGTGGGGATCGGTTCGGCGGGCTCCGACGCGGTGCTCGCCGGCGCCCTGGCCGTGGCCCTGGACCGGGCGCGCGACGACTTGTTCGGGCCTCAGTGGTCGGCGGGCTGACTAGTCAGTTCCACGACACGCCCTTCGCGCGCGGACAGCACCGCGGCGTCTATGACGTCCAACGTGGGCAGGGTGGATGCCGGGTCCACGGGCAAAGGAGTTCCCTGACGCAGCGCGGCTTCCAGCTGTCGGTAGAACTCCTCGTAGGAACCCGGTTCCGCACGCACGGCGCGGCTGCCGTTCGCGTCGGTGAGCAGGCCCCATCGGCTCTCCGGCGTACTCCCCCATTCGGGCATGCCCGGACGCAGCCCTTGCGCCAGCGCGTCTTCCTGACCGTCCATTCCGGAGACCGTGTAAACGCCCCGCTCCCCGACCAGCCGGAAGCGCGGCCCGGAGTCCCGGACGACGGCGCTGGCCCACAGGTCGGAGGCGGTCCCGCCGCGGTGATGCAGGGTGAGGAACGCGCCGTCGTCGACCTGCGCGCCGGGACGGCGGCACGCACTGTGGATCGTTGGTGACGACTGCGGCCAGCGACAACCTCGGGACCGAGGCGATCAACCGCTGGACCGATTTATATCAATGTTCTGGGACACGTCGCGCCCAGAACGGATGCTGGGCCCAGCGCGCTTCTTGGGCGTGGACGGCGCGGTATCCCTGTCCGTAGGCGGCGCGGGCGGTGGCGACCGCGGTGGCGTATTCCGGCAGGGCGGCCATGTCGCCGCGCAGTCGGGCCGCAACGGCTTTGCCGGCGCTGAGACCGGTGTAAAGAGCGGTCAGGATGCCTTGGGAGGACAGGGGATCGAACGCCGCCGCCGCGTCGCCGGCCGCTGTCCAGCCCGGTCCGTGCACCCGGTCCAGATACGCCGTGTGCGCCGGTGCGCGGCCGGGGGCGGGCAGGGTCGTGAGGTCGTGGTCCCGGACGCGGGCCGAGACGTGCCGGGTGGCCAGCATCCGGCGGCGGAATTCGGTGGCGGTACGCGGGACGGCGGACGGCAGATCGGGGTCGGTGAAGTAGACGACGAGGCGTCGGCGGCTTGGCATCAGGGCCGTGTACCACCAGCCGTCCGGGTCGGACTCGACGAGGTTGCGGCCGTCCGCCGGCTGGTCTCGCGCGCCGGGGACGGCGGCGAGGGTGAGGTGGTGCGCGGTGAGGCGGTCGGTGGTCCGGCGGCGGGCTCCGGCGGGGATCGCGATGGCGGCCTTGCGTCCCGTGGCGTCTATCACCCAGCGGCAGTGCACGGCCCGCTCCGAGCCGTCCTGGCGATCGTGCAGCGTGATCCGCCAGCCGTCGTCAGACGACCGCGTCAGCCGCTGCACCGACACCGACGTGCGATCGGCGACTTCGGCGCCCGCGGCCCCGGCGGCGGTGCGCAGGCGCCGGTCGAACAGCGGACGGTCGAGGTGCCAGCCGTGCCCGTAGGGGTCGCGCAGTGAGTCGACGGCGTGCAGGTCCGCCGAGCCCCAGGCGGACAGGCTGCCGTAGCAGGGCGAATGGCCGCTGCCCAGCACTTCATCGGCGACCCCGAGGTCGGCCAGCAGCAGCCGCGCCACCGAGACCAGCGACTCGCCGAGTTTGGGCGGGCCGCCGCCGGCGTCGGCGAGCAGGACCCTGCGACCCTCCCGGGCCAGGGTGAGCGCGGCGGCACACCCGGCGGGCCCGCCGCCGGCGACCACGACGTCGTAGACGCCGCGATCGCCGGCAGCCGCATGGCGCGGTGGCGTCACAGCGCCTCATGGAAGGGGTCGAGCTTCTCCAGGTATCCGGCGGTGATCGCGGCCTCGTCGTAGCCCGTCGCCCTCATGGCCTCCTGGACCGCGTTGGTCACCAGCCCGGCCTCGACCTGCTCGGCCGGGACCTCGCCGGTCCAGGTGCCGGCCGCGGCGGCCATCATCGGCGCCCCGGCCTGCGGCACCTGGATGTTGATGAGGTTGGCGTAGTCGGGCTGCTCGCCCAACTCGCCGCCGGGAACGGACTCCACCTGGAGGTACTCCGGGAACTTCCCGTCCCTGCCGGTGTACCTGCGCATGTGGACGATTCCGAACAGATACCAGTCCCGGATCATCTGCCGGCGCTGCATGTTCATGTCGCTGCCGCTGAGCCCGCGCAGCCACACCGCGCGGTGCTCGAACGCCTGCTCCCGCTCCTGGTCGGGCTTGCCGGTGTCGTTGACGATGGCGAAGTCCGACTCCTTGAGCACCTGGTTGGGCATCTGAGCCGGCCAGAACGTGGGCAGATAGGGGCTGTAGCGCGGGCCGAGACCGCTGACCACCTGGTAGCCGGAGCGGCAGCTGGCGGTGTCGCACTGCCAGGGCGCCGCCATCCAGCGGGTCAGGTCGCCGGGCCCCTGCGCGTACAGGGGGCCGTCCTTGCGGCTGAGTTCCTTCTCGGTGAGCACCGGACCGTAGTCGGGCTCGGCGCCTTCCCGATGCAGGATGCGGAACGGCTCGGAGTACATCGAGGCGTGCCGCACCGGCCAGGTGACCTCACAGCCCGGGTGGAAGGCCTCCGCGGCACAGTTCTCCAGCGCGCCCCGGTCGAGCAGCACGGGCTGCACGGCCACCGGCGCCTGGTCCACGTCCGGGTGGCTCACCGGCCCCTCGCCGGGGGTGAAACGGCCCATGGCCCACTCGGCGAGCTTCCGGTCCTGGACCGCGGAGAGCATGATGTGCTGCCGCACCGAGGTGGCCTTCCCGGCGCTCATCGCGTCGCCGTACACCCACGGCCACGGCACCGGCGACTCCCCGTCCCGGTCGAAAGACCGCATGTTGATATAGACCTGGCGGCGCAGCTCGGCGGTGGACTCGCCCGGGTCGCGCAGCCGCCGGCGCATGTCCGGGTCCAGGAAGTCGTGCGGCCCGCGCCAGCCGAACTCGGCGGCGAACCCGCGGTTCGTCCACTGGAGCTGGCAGAACCGGGCCAGGATCGGCTCGATGTCGCCGTCGTAGGTGAGCTTCGAGGGCATCGGCTGGGTGCCCTCGGTGGCGAAGACGTCCTCCAGCACGTCGTACAACGTCCGGACGGTCTTCACCCCCGGCGCGTAGTGCGGCGGGGCGACCACGACCCAGGCCCGGGTGGCGTCGACCTTCTTGCCGTCGAGCCAGACCGACGCGGCGACCGGGCCGTCGGAGGTGTCGTCGTACCAGCCGTCGTTGTTCGCCACGCCGGTGATCGGGGGTTCGACGTCGGCCCAGGCCGCGGCCTTGCCGACACCGCCGGCGACCAGCAGCCGGCCGGCCGCGCCGACGGACATCGAACCGAGGTCGACCGGGACGCCCATGATGGTCCCGCCGTCGAACTCCGCCTTCTGCTCACCCCCGCCCTTGGAGACTCGCAGGGTCCGGGCCTTGGGATCGATGACCAGTCCCCCGCGCGCTGTCTCCTTCTGGTTCCGCAGACTTCGCTGATCGGCGCTCAGTTTGTCGGCCTCGGGGATGTCCAGCGGGATGAAGAACTTGTACCAAGCGGCCTTCTTGTTGGCCACGTGCACCGTCCACTCGATCCCTGAGACGTCCTCATCCTCCAGTGTGAGCTCCCTGACGACCTTTCCAGCGCTGTCGTAGCCGTAGAGGCGGAACCGTGCGGCCTGCCGGACGATCCTGCCTTCTTCGTCCTTATACGTGCTCATGTCCAACGGCGGCGCGTCGGGCGACTCGGGGCCGATGAACGCGGGCCTCGGGCTGTTGCCGACTCGGGCGATACCGATTGCGGGGTGGATCTTCACCTGAACGATCTGCTGTGCATCCATGGCCGATGGCCTCCGGGTGATCGGGAGAATTCCCGGAGACCAACCTAGGGTGATCATGGACGGTAAGGGTGGCCTAATAGCCGCTTCAGGTGACCACCCCGGCTCTGGCCCCTACCTGAGCTGGCCGGACGCGGGCGCCACGTAGTCGTATTGATCAGCCGAGCTGATCGCGCTCCGGAATCTTCTGGTTCTTGATGATGAGCGCGTCGAGCGTCACGCCTACGACGGCCCGAAGCTGCGCCGGGCTCGCTCCCGCTCTGCTCATGACCGCCAGAGACTGGTTCACGGCCACTGTGTGCACAGCGAAGTCCTCGGCGTCCCGGTCGGCCAGCCCCCCGGCCTTCAGCGCGGCGTGCAGGCGCTGACGCTGGAGGCCGAACACCGCCTTGGTGTGCGCTGCCACGCGCGGGCTCAGCGCCGGAATCACCATGGCCGACTGGGCGATCAGGCAGCCGTCGGGCACGTCGGGATCGGCGATGCGCCCCAGCGTGACGCCGAAGAACGCACGAATCGCGGCAACGGGATCCGAGGCCGCGCACGACAGAGCGGTGTCGTACATCGCGCCATAGCGCGCGGAGTAGCGATCCAGGCAACGCAGGAAGAGCGCGTCCTTGTCGCCGAGCGAGGAGTAGATGGAGCTGCGGTTCAGGCCGGTCGCGCGGGTCAGATCGTCGAGCGAGGTGTCGGCGTAGCCGGTCCGCCAGAACTGGATCATCGCGGCGTCGAGCGCCGTGTCCACATCGAACTGCTTCTTGCCTGCCATGTGGGCATTCTATCTTGAACTGATCGGTTCAAGATGTGTAGCCTTCCGGCATGACCATGACGATGACCGACACCGCAGCACCCGGCCTGCCCCTGCACGACGTGCCCGGATTCACTCACCGCTGGGTCGACGCCGACGGCATCGGCCTGCATGCCGTCGAGGGCGGCCAGCCGTCCGGCCCGGCCGTCGTCCTGCTCGCCGGGTTCCCGCAGACCTGGTGGGCCTGGCGGAAGGTCATGCCGAGCCTCGCCGCCCGGTTCCGCGTCATCGCGATCGACCTGCCGGGCCAGGGCCACTCCGAGCGTCCGGAGCGCGGTTACGACACGCACACCGTCGCCGCGCACGTTCAGGCCGCGGTGGACGCCCTCGGGGTGTCGTCCTACTGGCTGGCCGGGCACGACATCGGCGCCTGGGTCGCTTTCTCTGTGGCTCTCAACCACGAATCTCCGGCCCTCAACCACGAGAGCCGCCTGCGCGGGCTCGCGCTGCTGGACGCCGGAATCCCCGGCATCACGCTCCCGAATGCGATCCCCCTCGACGCCGATCGGGCCTGGAAGACCTGGCACTTCGCCTTCCACCTCGTGCCCGACCTGCCCGAGACCCTGCTGGCCGGCCGCGAGCGGGACTATGTCAGCTGGTTCTTGAACGCCAAGGCCCTCGCCCCGGACACGTTCGACGAGGCCGAGCTCCACCACTACGCCGCGGCCCTCGCCGCCGACGGCGCCCTGCGCGCCAGCCTGGCCTACTACCGGGACGCCTCCGAGTCGGCGCGCAAGAACCACCAAGCACTCCAGCAGCGGCGCCTGACCGTGCCCGTCCTCGGAATCTCCAGCAGCCACGGCTCCATCCCGGACATGGCGGCCTCCATCAGCCCGTGGGCCGAGAACGTCACCGGCGTCATCGTGCCCGACGCCGGACACTTCATCCCCGATGAGCAGCCCGAAGCCGTCGCCGCCGCCATAGCCGCGTTCATCGGCTCCGACGAGTGAACGCCCTGGACGCCCTGGACGCCCTGGACGCCCGACGTCTCACAGAGTGAAAACAGGATTCCGCATGCCGAACAGCCTGCTAGCTTCCACCGCATGCTCCTGGCCAACGCCCACGACGGCGGCGCTCTGCTTCTCGGCGTCGTACCGCCCCGTCTGACCACCGGCCGCGAGCGCGTCCGGGAGATCGCCGAGGTGACGCTCGCGCGCCTGAACCGCGTGGACGTCGACGGCCTCGCGCTGTACGACATCGACGACGAGAGCGACCGCAACCCGGCCGAGCGTCCCTTCCCCTACCTGCCGACCATGGATCCGGCGACGTACCACGCCGAGTACCTCGGCGCCTGGGACCGTCCGACGGTCATCTACCGCTGCGTGGGCAAGTACACCGAGGCCGAGCTCGGCACCTGGCTCCGGCAGGCGGACACCGGCCGCGTCCACTCCGTCTTCGTCGGCGCGTCGTCGAAGGACAAGGACGTCCGGACCCGCCTGCCGCAAGCCCAGGCCCTGCGGCGCAGCGTCCGCCCCGACCTGCTGCTCGGCGGCGTCGCCATCGCCGAGCGCAAGGACGAGTACCTCCGCCTGATCGCCAAGCAGACCGAGGGCTGCTCCTTCTTCATCTCCCAGGTCGTCTACAACACCAACGCCGCCAAGAACCTCGCCTCCGACTACTACTACGCCTGTCGCGAGCGCGGCCTGGCCCCGAACCCGATCCTGTTCACCCTCTCGGTCTGCGGCTCGGTCAAGACCCTGGCATTCCTCACGTGGCTCGGCGTCGACGTCCCGGACTGGCTGGCGAACTCCCTGCGGCACGCGGACGACACCCTCACCGAGTCGTTCGAGCACTGCGTCGCCGGCGCCCGCGACCTGACCGCCTTCTGCCGCAAGCTCGGCATGCCCTTCGGCTTCCTGATCGAGAGCGTGTCGAACCGCCGGGTCGAGATCGAGGCCTCGGCGGCGCTGGCGCAGGAGGTCGGAGTGGTGCTCGGCCGCTGAGCGGCTTCGCCGCGGTCCGCGACTCCGCCGCGATGGGCCAGCGCGTCATCGGACACCGCCCGCTGCCTGTGTGACATGTCGCCGTGGCCGGGGGGGGACCGACGCCGGCCACGGCGTCCTCAGGCCCCGCGACCGCCTTCAGATCAGGTACCGGCGCCACCCCACAGCTCCAGCAACTGATCGGCCTCCGCCACATCCGCCGTGGCCTCCAGCGCGGCGAACCGCTCCCGGGCCGCGCGCATTGTCGCGACCGCCTCGCCGGTCCGGCCCAGACGATGCAGCGTCCGCGCGAGCTTGACCTCGGCTCGGGCCTGCTGCGCGGCCATGTCCAGGCGCTCGCCGGCGGCGACGGTGGCGCGGTAGAACTCCTCGGCCGGCACGTCCTCGCCGAGTGCCTCGTGGGCCAGGCCCAGGCTCCAGGTGCAGCTCATCCGGTTGACGTCGGCCACCATCCGCCCGCCCGGGGTGTCCTGCGGGACGCGCGTCATCTCCATGGCCTGGTGGAGCATCCCGACCGACTCGCGCGCGCGGTCCACGGCGATCAGGATCGAGCCCAGGGTGACCAGCGCCGCCGCGTGGCCCTCGTGGTCCCCGGCCTCGGCCATCAGGCGGGTCGCCGTCTCGGAGTAGGGCAGCGCGGTGCCGGGTTCGACGCGCAGCAGCGAGTGCGCCGCGTACTGGTAGCCCCAGGCCTGTTGGCGAAGGTCCCCGGCCTGCTCGGCGATCCGGGCCGCATCCAGGGCGATGTCCGCCGCCCGCCTGCGCTCGCCGCGGACCGCGTAGGCCCAGGCCAGATAGTTCAGCTGTGTCGCCTGCGCGACGGAGTCGCCTAACCGCTCGGCCGCCGCTACAGCGCCGCCGAACAGCTCCTTCCAGTTTTCCCAGTACTCCCAGTGGTCTGAGAACCAGTGCAGGGCTTCGGCGGTGTCCACGACCTGGCGGTCCCACCGGTGCGCGGCGGCGATCCGGTAGGCGCCGAACCAGTTGTCGGCCTCGGCGTGCAGCCAGGCCGAGGCGGCCTCCGCGGTCGAGAGGTCGATCGGGCCCTGCCAGTCGGCGGGGGCGGCGCCGTAGTCGGGTTCGAACCAGCGGCCGGCGGCGACGGTGACGCCGAGCAGCCAGTCCGTCATGGCCCTGAGCAACCGGTCCCGTTCCTCGGCCGGCTCCTCCGACGCCAGGCGGTCCCCGGCGAACAGGTGGATCAGGTCGTGGAATCCGTAGCGGCCGTCGCCGGCCTGGGCCAGCATGCCGAGCTCGTACAGCTCCTCCAGCAGGTCTTCGGTCTCGAAGACGCCGGACTGGCAGAGCACGGATGCCAGGCCCGGCTCGAAGTCCGGCCCGGGGACGAGCGCCAAGCGGCGGCACAGGCGCCGGGCCGCGGGCGTCAGCTGGTCGTAGGACATCGCGAACGCCGCGGTGACCTGGAGGTCCCCGGCGTTGAGCTGCCCGAGCCGCCGCTCGGAGTCGGCCAGCCGTTCGGCGAGCTGCCGTGCCGTCCAGTTCGGCCGGGTGGCCAGCCGGTTGCCGATGATCCGCAGCGCCAACGGCAGCCCGCCGCACAGCCCCGCGAGGTCGGCCAGGCCCTCGCCGCGCGGGCCCTCGGCGCCGCCGATGATGCGGCTGATCAGCGCGATCCCGGCGTCGGCGGCGAGCGCCGGGACGGCCAGGCGCCGGACGCCCTCGAGCCCGGTCAGCAGCCGCCGGCTGGTGACGAGCACGGGAGCCGTCCCGCCGCCGGGCAACAGCGGACGCACCTGCTCCTCGTCCCGGACGTTGTCCAGCACGACGACCGCCGGTTGCCGCTCCAGCATCGCGCGCAGTTGCCCCGACCGGCCGTCCACGCCCTCCGGCATGTCGCGGTTGGCGACGCCCAACGCCTTCAGCAGCCGGAACAGCGTCGCCGCCGGGTCCAGCGGCTCGGCATCCATGCCCCGTAGATCTATGGAGAACAAGTCCAGACCGGCCGACTCCGCCAGCTGTCGCCCCGCCTGCACTGCGAGCGTCGTCTTCCCGATGCCCCCGGGACCCGACAGGACCACCACCGACGCCGCCGGTCCGAAAGCGCCTGCCAGGGCCGCGATCTGCTCGATCTCGGCGTCGCGGCCGATGAAGTCCGGAACCGGCCGCGGCGGCACGCCCCATCCCGCCGGGGCGGTCACCGGCCTCGGACGGCCGGCGAGGGCCAGCTGCTCCAGCGCATCGCGCTCGGCCTCGTCCAGGCCCAGCCCGTCGGCCAACGCCATCACCGTGCGCCGCTGCGGCCCCAGGCTGTGGCCCCGCTCCAGCCCGCCGATCGTCCGGGCGCTGACACCGGATGTCTCGGCCAGCGCCTCGAGGGTCAGCCGGGCTCGCTGCCGAAGCCGGCGCAGCTCCGCGGCGAACGTGATCTCGCGGAGGTCCTCTCCTGGAGTCATTTTGAGCAGCTCCCACCCTCCTGGCGTGATCAACGAAGCGACCGTACCGGAAGCACTTCGGCTCAGGGGACGTAGCCAGGGGAAGGGGCACCGGCTAGGCCCAACGGGGTAAGTCCTCTGACCGTCCAGTGAGTCTGCACATTCTGGAATGAAGCCTGACATAACCTCCCATCGGCGAGCACAGCGCGGCTGGTGCCGGCCAGGGCCGGCAAGCCTGCAAGTCGGCAAGCCAGCAAGCCGCGCGGTGCACCGCCGACCGATTCGGTTCCAGGAGGGATCCCCATGCAGACAGTCATGCGTATCGGCGCCACAGCCGCAGCGTTCCTCACCGCCACAAGCGTTTCGACCGGCGCGGCCTCGGCGGCCGAGCACGGCCGCCCTGCCTTCGACCGGGGCGACGGCGGGGTCGTGTTCGCCCAGACCGACGCCACGACCGGCAACCAGGTCGTCGTCTACCACCGGGGTGACGACGGCAGCCTCACCCGGCTCGCGACCTACGACACCGGCGGGCTCGGCGGCGTCCTGGACGGCTCGATGGTCGACCATCTGGCCTCGCAGGGCTCCCTGACCTACGACCGGGAGAACAAGCTGCTGTACGCGGTGAACGCCGGCAGCGACACGGTCTCGGTCTTCGCCGTCTACGGGGACCTGCTCCGGCTGCGGCAGGTCGTCCCCTCCGGCGGCACCTTCCCGGTGAGCATCGCCGTACACGACGACACGGTCTACGTCCTCAATGCTCTGGACGGCGGCTCGGTCCAGGGCTACACCGTCGAGGACGGACGCCTGCTTCCGCGCCGCGACTGGAACCGCCCGCTCGGGCTGGACCCGAACGCCACGCCGCAGTTCACCAACACCCCCGGACAGGTCGGGTTCGCCGACTGGGGCCGCAAGCTGATCGTGACCACCAAGGCCAACGGCGACAACGTCGACGTCTTCGCCCTCGACGACGACGGCGCCCCCGCGCCGGCCCCGGTCGTCAACAACCTGCCGGCAGCGGTGCCGTTCGCCTTCACCACGGACCCGAAGACCGGGACGTTGTACGTGACGGAGGCCGGGCCGAACGCGGTGGCGTCGTTCCGCATCAACCGCGACGGAACCCTCGCACCTCTCCGGACAGCCGCCACCGGCCAGCAGGCGACCTGCTGGATCACCGCGGTCGGCGACCTGCTGTACGTCTCCAACGCCGGCAGCGCCACCGTCAGCATCTACCGCGCCGGCCGCGACGGCTCGCTGCACCCGGTCGGCACCGCGGCCACCGACCCCGGCACCGTGGACTCGGCCGCGTCCCGCGACGGCCGGTATCTATACGTGCAGACCGGCGGCGAGGGCATCCTGGACGCGTTCGCGATCAACCCGGATGGCACGCTCACCCCGATCGGCTCCGAAACCGTGCCGAACGCGGTCGGCGGCGAGGGCATCGTCGCCTCCTGAACCGGGCTGTCCCGGCGAAGCCATCCGGCATATCCGGGGCTGGTCCGCCCGCGACCGCGACCGACGCGGCCGTCCGGGCGGACCAGCCGGGCGTTCAGTTTCAGATCACGGCCACCTCGTCGGCCCTGCGCCGTTCGAACACCAGCCGGACCGCGGCCGAACCCTCGCCCACCGCGGCCGCGACCCGCTTGACACTCCCGGCGCGCACGTCCCCGACACAGAACACGCCGGGCACGCTGGTCTCGAAGGGGAACGCCGGTCGCCGGCCCGGCACCTGGCCGGTCAGGTCGTGGCCGGGTAGGTCGTGCCCAGGGAGGTCGTGGCCGGTCAGCAGGAACCCCGCAGCGTCGGTGGCGAGCTGGCCGGCAAGCCAGCCGGTGCACGGCGTGGCGCCGATGAAGACGAACAACCCGCCGATCTCCAGGCCCGTACGAGCACCGGAGGCATGATCGACCACTTCGATCCCGGTGACCGTGGTATCCGTCGAGATTCCGGCGACTTCCGTCTGAAGCAGCACCCGAACGTTCGGACTGGCCTCGATCGCGTCGATGAGGTACCGCGACATGGAGTGCTCCAGGTCGGGCCCGCGCACCAGCAGGTACACCGGATTCGAGGTCCGGGACAGGAACATCGCCGCCTGGCCCGCCGAGTTCGCTCCTCCGACGACGGCGACCGGCTTCCCGAGGCAGTATCTGGCCTCGGCGACGGTGGCGGCGTAGTAGACGCCGTTGCCCTCCCAGCCGTCGATGCCGGGCACGGCCAGGCGCCGGTACTCGGCGCCGGTGGAGACGATGACGTCCCGGGCCTGGAAGGTCCGTCCGTCGTCGCACGTGACCGTGTGCTTCCCGGCGCCGGCGGCGAACGCCACCGCCCGGGCGTTGCGGTGCAGCCGCACGCCGAACTTCGCCGCCTGGATCGCGCCGCGGGTGGCCAACTCCGCGCCCGACAGCCCCGCGGGGAAGCCCAGATAGTTCTCGATCCTTGATGACGTCCCGGCCTGCCCGCCGAAGGCCGCGGCGTCGATGAGCACGGTCTGCAGCCCTTCGGACGCCCCGTACACCGCCGCCGCCAGACCTCCCGGGCCGCCGCCCACCACGAGCAGGTCGCAGACCCCTTGGTCGTCCTGGCCGGCCTCGTCCGGCGCGGCCGGCTCCCCGAACTCCGCGGCGATGTCGGCGGGCTGCGGGTTGCGCATCAGGGGCCGGCCGGGGATGAGCACGATGGGCAGGTCGCCGGCCGGTACCTGGAGGTTCCGCAGAAGCGTCTCGGCATCCAGCTGGTCCTCCAGGTCCATCCAGTCGACGCCGATCCTGCTCAGCGCGAACGCCTGCAGCAGAGCCCGGCAGCGCTCGTCGTACCGGGAGCCGATCACCGTCAGCCCCGCGCCCCTCCTGACCAGGTTGGCGCTGCGTTCCAAGAACGTGCGGAGGATGTACTCGCTCAGGTCGGCGTCCTGCGCCATGACCTCCAGCACCCGGCTCACCGGCACCCGCAACAGCCGTCCCGCCTGCCTCATGACACCGTCGAAGCGCGCACGCTGCCCGGTGAGCATGCCGACTTCCCCCAGGAACTCGGCCGGTCCGTAGGACGCGACGAGGCGCTCGCCGGCCCGCCCCGACCGCTCCACGACGTCGGCGGCGCCCTCCAGGACCACGAACAGGTCGTAGGACGGGTCGCCGGCCGCGAAGAGGACCTCGCCGGCGGCGGCGATGGTCTCCGAGCCCACCGCGGACAGCCGCCTGAGCTGATCGCCGCTGAGAGGTGTGGCCGGGATCCACGGCGGGTTCACCGGCCGTCGTGAGTCTTCCATCCCTTCATCCTCCTCCGGAGCCGGGAAATGGGGCCAACGGCCCTGCCGGTCCGAAGCCGACGCTGCTTGACTGGGATGATCGAGCACGCCACGGAGGCGATCATGAGCGACGACACCACCCCCGCCGACCCGGGGCCCGCCGACGACTGGCACGTCACCATCCACCTGTCCGAGAACCGCACCGAGACCGGCGCCCGCGCGCTGCTCACCGCCCGGGACCGGGAGCTGACCGGCCGCGGGCAGGCGCACCGCAGCCCCTACGACCCCGACGTCCCGCGGATCGGCGACGAGCTTGCCGCCGGCCGGGCGCTGATGGACCTGGGGCGGCAGTTGCTGCAGGAGACCGAGCAGGACATCGAGGTGATCGAGGGGCATCCTGTCCACCTGAGCAGATAGCCGTGCGAGGCCGGCGACGGCTCGCTCGTTCGGGCGCCTGATCTCGCTGACCGGCCCGCCGGCCGACATCGTGGAGGGACCACCGGTTCCCATCCTGCGGCGATTGCGAGGCACCGTGAGCGTGCTGTCGGCCGACCTGAAAACGCTCGGACGCGAAGCCTACGTCTACCTGTATCCGCCGGTGATGATGGACGTGACCCGCGAGCAGGCGACCGCGGTACCGCCGGATGCGAAGCCGGGCTACGGGCCGCCGAACCAGTTCCACCACCTGCGGGCGTTCCCGCCCGCGGACTTCCGCGCGGTGGTGCGCCCCAACTTCGACACCTTGTACTCGAACGCCTGGCTGGACTTGACCGCGGGTCCGGTGCTACTACACGTCCGCGACACCGCCGGCCGGTACTACATGCTGCCGTTGATGGACATGTGGACCGACGTGTTCGCCGCCATCGGATCGCGCACCACTGGCACCGGTGACCAGGACTACCTCATCGTCGGCCCCGACAGCCCCGGCGCACCCCCGGCCGAGGCACCGGAGCACACGACCGTGATCCGCTCACCGACCACGCGGGTGTGGATCATCGGGCGCACGCAGACCAACGGCACGGCCGACTACGACGCGGTCCATCGCGTCCAGGACGGCTACACGCTGACCGGCTCGCCTCGCTGACCGGATTCGGCACCGCGGCCAACGGCTGGCGGACCTCGACCGACACGATGGGCACCTACGGGAACACCTACTTCAAGCGCGCGGCGGTCGCCGCCGGCGGGCTCGGCGCCAACCCGCCGGAGGACGCCGTCTACCCGATCCTGGCCGTGGACGCGGACGGCGAGCCGCTGCTCGGCGAGCGCGACTACATCCTGCACTTCGACGCCGGCGCCCTGCCCCCGGCCGGCGCCTTCTGGTCGGTGACGATGTACGACGGCCAGGGCTTCCAGGCAGCAAACCCCATCGGCCGCTTCGCACTCGGCGACCGCGATCCCCTGGTCTACAACGCCGACAGTTCGCTGGACATCCTCTTCTCGCACAACGACCCCGGCCTCGAACGGCGAGCCAACTGGCTGCCGGCCCCCACCGGCCCGCTGGGCGTCACCATGCGCATCTACGCCCCGGAACCCGAAGTGCTCGACGGACGCTGGAGCCCACCCGCGGTCCACAAGGCCTAAGAGTGTGGCGTTTCGCCCTCAGCCGTGGGGGCGAGCGTGAAGTAGAACGTGGCGCCCTCGCCAGGAGCGCTCCGGGCCCAAACCCGCCCCCCGTGCCGGGCGATGATGCGCGCGACGATGGCCAGGCCGATGCCGGTGCCCGCGAATTCGTCGGCGCTGTGCAGGCGCTGGAAGGGCACGAACAGCTTCGCGGCGTACTGAGTGTCGAACCCCACCCCGTTGTCGGCCACGAAGTAGGTCCGGGCGTCGTCCGTCCCGAGGGATCCCACGTGGATGCGGGCGGGCGCGCGGCCGGCGGTGAACTTCCAGGCGTTCGCGAGCAGGTTCTGCAGCACCACGGCCAGCAGCCGCGGGTCCCCGGTGGCGGGCAGGTCCTCGACAACGGTCTCGACCTCGCGTTCGGGATCCGCGCCGGCCAGGTCGGCGAGGATCTCGCGGGCCTGGTCGCCGAGGTTGACCGGACGGCGCAGCAGTTCGGTGCGGCCGGCGTGGGACAGGCTGATCAGGGCGTCGATCAGGTCGGACATGCGGTTCGTGGCGGTGTGCACGCGTTCGAGGTAGTCCCGGCCCGTCGCGTCGAGCTGTGCGGCGTGCTCCTCGAGCAGGATCTCGCTGAAGCTGCCGATCCTGCGCAGCGGAGCACGCAGGTCGTGGGAGACGGAGTAGGCGAACGCGTCGAGCTCGCGGGTGGTCGCCTCGAGCTCGGCGGTACGCTCCCGCACCCGGCTCTCCAGCTCGGTGATCAGCGTGCTGACATGCTGCTCGGCGCGCTTGAGGTCGGTGATGTCCGTGGAGATCCCGCAGACCCCGTTCGGACGGCCGTCCGGATCGGTGATCGGGTACTTCACCGTGAGGTAGGTGTGGGGGCCGTCGGGGTGCGGAGCGACCTCCTCCACCTGGATCGGGACGCCGCGCTTCAAGGCCTTGAGATCGTTGGCCCGGAACTTGTCCGCCGTCTCCTTCGGGAACAGGTCGTGGTCGGTCAGCCCGACCATGCTCTCCCGCCGGACGTTGAACAGCTGCTCGTACTCCCGGTTGACCAGGATGTAGCGGCCCTCGATATCGCGCATGTAGATCACCACGGAGGTGTTGTCGATCACCTTCCACAGTTGGCCGCTCTCCTTCGTGGCCTCCAGCAGCCCCGCCTGCTCGCGGCGCTCCCCCGCCTTCGCCCGGGTGGCGGCGCCCGCGACGACCAGCCCTGCGACCCCTAGGACGGCGACATCAGCGACCGCGACGGCGATCGCGGTCGTCCGGGACGGCGACGCGCCGGCCGAGGCGAGAACCAGCACGAGCACGGAGACAACGCCGGCCACGACGACGAGGACAGCCATGCCGACCAGCAGCGGCGCGCGCCGCAGCGCGGATGCCGCTGCGAGCAGCCCGCGTCGTGCGGCGCTGGATCCCGCGGGGCCGGGGCCGGAGGTCACCGGCGTTTTCCCCGATCCGCCGCCACGCCAGGCCGCCTCACTCCGTTGCCTCACCTCTGTGCTGGATATTTCCTCGAGTCTGCGCAGCGCCGGGGCGGCCGGCAACCTCACTGAGCCTTACGGGGCGCATCGGTCGCGTCGGTCGACGGTCCGGCGCGACAATGGCGGTGACCGAGGAGGCGCGAAATGTCGGCGGATTCGACGGACTCGACGGATTCTGCGGATTCGATAAATTCGGCAGCGCAGCTGCGTGCCTTCCAGCGCACCGCACAGGCGGCGGCGTTCGACCACATCGGCGAGCGCTACGACGAGGCCTTCCCGCACAAGGAGGGCCAGATCGCCGTCGCCCAGTGGCTCATCGAGCGCTTACGCCCGGGGGCGCGCATCCTGGACGTCGGGTGCGGTACCGGCCTGCCGACGGCCCGCCAGCTGGTCGAGTCCGGCGCCGACGTCACCGGCATCGACATCTCGCCGGTGATGCTCGCGCTGGCCCGGGCCAACGTCCCCGAGGCAGAGTTCCTCCTGCTGGACGCCACCGAGGTGGACTCCTCGCTCGGCGTCTTCGACGCGGTCGTCGCGTTCTTCTCGCTGCTCATGCTGCCGCGTTCGGAGATCCCGGCCGCGCTCGAGGCGCTGCGCTCCGTGCTGCATCCCGGCGGCTGGCTGATCCTCAGCATGGTCGAGGCCGACCTCGACCACGTGCCCATCTCGTTCCTCGGGGTGTCGGTGCACGTCACAGGCTACTTCGAGGAGAGGTTGCGCCGGGTTGTGAGCGAAGCCGGATTCCGCATCGTCGACCAGGACATCGAACGCTATGCACCCGTCGGCCGCTATGCCCAGCCGGAGATCCAGCTGTTCCTCGCGTGTCAGCGCGACGCCTGAGCCGCCGCGCTGACACCCGAACCAACACCCGAACCGCCGCTCGGCCGGCGGCCTCTACCCCTGACCGGTCACGCCGGGCTTGATCTCGCTGCGGGAAGCCACGGGCGGCGGGAAGATGCCCTGTCCCGGAGTCAGGATCCGCTGCGGGTCGTACCGATGCTTGGCGGCGGCGAAGAACGGCCACTGCCCGCCGTACTGCTGGCGCCAGTCGCGCGCGGTCAAGCCCGGAATGGACCCGACCGGGTATTGGGTACCGCCGAGCGACTGGTTGTCGTGGTAGAGCACGCTGTTCGCGGCGAGCATCGCCGATGCGGGCAGCGCGTCAGTGTCCGGTGACGCGGTGCGCAGAATCGAGAACAGGAAAGCGAACTCGCCGTCCCGCGGCACCCGCAGCAGCGGCTCTTTCAGCTTCTGGGTGGGGACCGGGTAGACCAGGACCAGTCCGCTGGCCCCGATGTCGTCCGCGGTCAGACCTGCGACGGTCGTGCTGACGAACGTGTCGGCGTCCGCATCGGGGACCAGCAGGTTGAGCCAGGGGTGGGGGTCGAACCATTCGCCGGTGGACTTCAGGAACGCGACGACCGGCGCGAGCTGGTTGATGAAGTCGGCGTAGGCGACGTCCTGGGTCTGGGGCGTCCCGGTGAAGCCGAGGCCGGCGAGCAGCGCGGCGTCGTCCGGCGGGGTGGTGGTGAAGTAGGACGCCCCTTGGAGGGCGAACTGCGCGGCGGCGCCGACCGGGCTGACCGAGCCCTCGAGCCAGTCGAACCGGCCCTCGCGCGCGGCCAGGCGCTGGGCCGCCATCAGGCCCGCCGCCGTGGGGTACGCCAGGTTGTAGGTGCGCACCATGGTCGGCGCCGGCACCAGGCGCACCGTGCACCGGGTGATCACCGCGACCTGTCCGAGCCCGGCGAGCGCGGCGTGGAACAGGTCGGCGTTCACGGCCGCGGAGCAGGTGTGCACCTCGCCGGTCCCGGTGACCACCTCGAGCTCGGTCACGTTGTCCACCTGCGCGCCGAAACGCTGCGAGGCCCCGCCGAACCCGCCGGCCGCCAGCGTGCCGCCCACCGACAGCTCGATGTAGTCGGTGAACACCGGGGGCGTCAGGCCGTGCGTGAGGCTCGCGTGCAGCAGCGCGCTCCACAGCGCGCCGGCGCCCACCGACGCCGTGCCGGCGGCCGGGTCGACGGTGATCGAGCTCAGCGGGGTCATGTCGATCACCAGACCGCCGTCGACCTGCGCCTGGCCGTAGGTCTGGTGGCCCTGGCCGCGCGGAGCGACCGGCAACCCCTGGCGCGCGCAGAACGCGATCATCACCGCGATGTCGTTGACGGATCCGGGCTCGAGCACCGCGCGCGGCGTGCGGTGGATCAGATGCCCGAAGTCGTCCTCGAACGGCGCGAGATCGGCCGGGTCGAACAGCAGTCGCCCGTCCAGGGGCGGCACCGGCTCCAAGCCGGCGCCACCGCCGGTATCGGCCGACGCCCAAACGCGCATGGTGGTATCGAAGCCGACCACCACTGCGCCGCCCACAAGGGTGCGCAGTAGGGTCCGGCGACTCGGTGCGTGACCCACGTCCGACCTCAGTTCACTAGATCGACAGAACGTCGACAGTTAACCGGCGTGCACTGCCGGCTATTGGGAGGCGCGCCCATCGTCCCTCGAATGGCCCGCACCCACTCGGGTGGTCACCGGGTGCCCATATGACGGCCGGCTGCGGCCAACTGCTCGCCGAGCCATTCGGCATCGCTGTCGGAGGCTTGTTCCAGACGCATTCTGCGGCTGCGAACGGCATCCATGGCCAGGGAAGCCAGGCGTCCGGTGTCGGGGTCGACGTCGGCGAAGTACAGCAGGTGCAGATCGTCGCGGAAGGCGTCGGTGGCCGGATCGCCCACGATGCCTTCGTAGTCGTTGATCAGGTCGCCGCAGCCGTAGAGGATCAGGTGGTCCCGGTAGACCTCTAACGCGCGGGGATGGTGCGAGGAGTGGCCGTACACGAGGTCGACACCCCCGTCCACGAGGCGGTGTGCGAAGGCGATCTGCTGGTCCGGGATGTGGTGGCCCCAGTTCTTGCCCCAGTGCACTGATACGGCGACGATGTCCCCGGGGCGGCGGGCCGCGGCGGCTTGCGCGACGAGGTCGTCGGCTGAGGTGTCATCGTCCTCGGCAATCAGGTTCACACCGGGACGATCTCCCGTTGCCGCCCAGGCGAGCGGCACGCCGGCGGACGGCGAGGCCGCGGCCAGGATCACGGCTCGGCCGCCGCCGCCCGGCAGGTCGACGACGGCCGGACGGCGCGCCTGCTCGATGTCGGCTCCGGCGCCGGCCACCGCGATCCCGGCGTCGGTCAGGGCTCTGATCGTGTCGAGCAGACCTGCCCGGCCGAAGTCGAGGATGTGGTTGTTCGCCAGGACGCAGACGTCGAGGCGGGCGGCGAGCAGGCACGGGACGTTGGCCGGGCTCATCCGGTAGCAGACGGCCTTGCCCGGCGCGAACTGCCCGCCGCGGGTGATCGCGGTCTCCAGGTTGACCAGCCGGACGGCCGGCGAACGGCGGTCGAGCAGCGCCAGGGCGTCGCCCCAGGGCCAGTCGAAGGGCACCGGTCGCGGGATCGGGCCGTTGACCGCCTCGGCGAGGCGGACGTAGCCGGCGGCGTCGTGGAGGAAGGCCTCGCGCAGCTGTGGGTCACCGGGGTGCGGCAGGATGCTGTCGATGCCGCGGCCGGTCATGACGTCGCCGGCGAGGAAGAGGGTGGTCATCGGGACGGCCCAGCGTGTTCGGGCGGTTCGGACGGTTCGGACGGTTCGGCTGGTTCGGGCGTTCGCGACGTCCGGCTCACTTCAAGGCCCGCGTGCCGGGCCATGCGCGCGAACGCGAACGCGTCGTCCACGGCCGCGCCACCTGCGTCGTTGTTGAAGTAGACGTGGACGGCCGCGCCGGGAGTCCACCCGCCCTGAATCCGCTCGACCCAGTGGTGCAGCGCGCTCCTGCCGTAGTGGTGCCCGGCGCCACTGCCTCCGTGCAGCCGCACGTACCCCCAGTCCGCGGTCTGCCACAGGGGCGACACCGGACGCGAACCCCGATCGACCCAACACAGCGCCGCACCGTTGCGCTCCAGAACCTCACGCACCTCCGGCACCCACCACGACTCATGCCGCGGCTCGACGGCAACGCGCTGACCGGTGGGAAAGCAGCGCAGGCAGGCGTCCAGATCCGACGGCTCGGCCACGAGCGTCGGCGGCAACTGGAGCAGCACCGGCCCAAGACGCGGCCCAAGCCCCGACGCAGCGGCCATGAGGCGACGCACCGGCCCCTCCGGATCCCGAAGCCGCCGGATGTGGGTGAGGTAACGACTGGCCTTGACCGCCATCGTGAAGTCCCCGGGCGTCCGGGCCCGCCAGCCGGTGAAGGTCTCGCGCTCGGGGAGCCGGTAGAAGGCCGCGTTGACCTCGACCGTGGCGAAGGCTGCCGCGTAGGTCTCCAGCCACAGGCGGTGCGGGATGTCCCGCGGGTAGAGGATCCCGGACCAGTCCTTGTACTGCCAGCCCGACGTCCCGACGAGGATGGGCATACCCGACCAGGATTTCATGGCGGCGGATCGGGCGCTCACCTCTGCGTGTGCGTGGCCATCGAGGCCGCAGACCAATCCGAAGCCACCCCGGCATCGAATCGCATACGTGAGGCATGAATCGGGACAGCCGCCGCGCCGCCCCGGCCCCGTCGACGTCCAGATCCGGAGACGACAGAGCATGCTCGGACGCACCGGCTCCAAACCCGCCGCTGCCGAGGGGCAGGACACCCTGGAATCCCATCTGCGCCGGGTGGCGCTGGGCGACCGCGGGGCCTTCGACGCGGTCTACGACCAGCTCGCGGGCCCGATTCTGGGCGTGGCCCGGCGGATCGTGCGCGATCCGGCCCAGGCCGAGGAGGTGGCACAGGAGGTGTTGCTGGAGATCTGGCGCACTGCCAGCCGGTTCGATCCGGATCGCGGGTCGGCCCGGGCCTGGGCTCTGACCATGGCTCACGCGCGCGCCGTGGATCGGGTGCGTTCCGCCGAGGCCGCCGCGCGGCGGGAGGCGCGGTGCGTGGAGTTGATGCCCGAGGCGCCGTTCGATCAGGTGGTGGAGGCAGTGGAGGCACGCTTGGACCGGCAACGGGTCCGGCATTGCCTGGGCGGCCTGACCGAATTGCAGCGGCAGTGCGTCACGCTCGCCTATTACGGCGGCTACACCTATTCGCAGGTGGCGCATTTGCTCGACACCCCGCTGGGGACTGTGAAAACCCGTTTGCGCGACGGTTTGGCCCGACTGCGCGACTGCATGGGAGTTGGAGGATGAACGTGATGTACCCCGAAGTCCACTCCCTGACCGGCGCTTACGTGTGCCACGCGCTGGACCCCGCCGAACGCGAGGCATTCGAGCGGCATCTGGTCCAGTGCCCGACCTGTGTGCAGGAAGTGGCCGAGTTGCGGGAGACCACGGCGCTGCTCGCCTCGGCCGTCGCCGAGACCCCGCCGGCGCGGTTGAAGGCCGCGGTGGACGCGCGGATCGCGATCACCCGGCAGATCGCGCCGATCATCAGCCGCGTCCCGGCCCGGCACACCGCGCGGCCCATGCACCCCAGGCAGTCCAAGCAGTCCAAGCAGTCCAAGCAGCCCAGACAGCCCAGGCGGCGCTGGTTCACCGCCCTGGGCTGGGGTGTCGCCACCGGTCTGGCCGCCGCCGTCGCGGTGCTGGGCGTGCAGGTGAACGACCAGCAGGGCCGGATCGATCAGGCCGACCAGCGCGCCACCTCGATCTCTGCGTTGCTGGCCGCCCCCGACGTGCACACCGGAAGCGTGGTCATCAGCACTGGCGGAACCGGCACCGTGGTGGTGTCCCGGTCCCACGACGAGGCCGCGATCACCGTGAGCGGACTGACCGAACCGGCGCCGGGCAAGGCGTATCAGCTGTGGATGATGGGGCCCTCGGGCGCCCGCTCCGGCGGTGTGCTGCCGGCCGGGACCTCTGATTCAGTGCTCGCACACGGACTCGGCGACGCACAGACGATCGGGCTCACCGTCGAGCCGGCCGCGGGATCGGCTCAACCGACCACCGCGCCGGTCATGCTGCTTCCCATGCCTGCTTGAACGGGAAACAAATTCCCTTTGCAAAAAGTTCGATATCCCGCCAATCCAATCACCTGACGCCTTCGAACTCCCAGTGACACATCAATCCGGCCTAAAAGACCGTTGAGTCTGGAGGAGCGAGCGATGAGCAGAGCAGGGAGAATCACCGGAAGAATAACGGCGGCGGCAGCGGTGACAGCCTTCGCGACCATACCGATCGCCATGGTGGCCGGCACGGCCGGCGCGCAGTCGTCCGGCACCGCCACCTACATGGCGACGCTGGACCCGCTGAACCACGCCTCCGGCTCCGGGACGCTGATGCTTAAGCTGACCGGCGACCAGGCCGTCATCACCGAGAACGTGCAGGGACTGGCCACGACCTTCATGGGCGCGGCCTATCCGCACGTGCAGCACATCCACATCGGTGCGGCGGGCACCTGCCCGGGCGCCTCGGCCGACAAGAACGGCGACGGCGTGGTCAGCACCACCGAGGGCGCGCCGTTCTACGGCGGCATCGGCACCACGCTGAGCGTCAGCGGGGACACCAGCCCCGCGGCCGGAACCGACGTCAAGATCGCACCGTCCGGTGGTTCGTTCAGCTACTCCCGCACCATCACCCTGGACGCGGCGACCGTGTCCTCGATCCAGGCCGGCAAGGCCGTGATCGTGGTCCACGGCCTGGACCCGGCAACCCTCAGCGCCCAGGCGCAGGCCGAGCCCAGTGACCTGGTTCCGTCGCTGCCGCTGGCCGCGACGTCGCCGGCACTGTGCGGTCCGCTGCAGGTGTCGCAGATGTCGTCGGTCCCCGGCGGCGGTGTGAACACCGGCGGTGGCGGGACCGCCGGGCTGCAGGAGCCGTGGATGTTCGGCGCGAGCGCCGGCCTGGCGGCCGCCGCTGGTGGCGCGCTGTATCTGCGGCGCCGGAACGCCGACCAGAAGTAGGCAGTCATGTCTTGGCTGACAAGGCTGTTCGGCAATGGCCGCCGGCGTCTGCTGGCGTCGGCGGCCGCCGTCCTGCTGCTGGCTTCCGTGGGAACGCTGGCGCTCGGATTCGCCGTGCAGCACCATCCGCCGCAGCCCCCGGCTTCGGCAGCACTGCCGGCCACGGGGGTGCCGGAGCCGGCGAGTCCCAGTAGCACGCCTCCGACGACGGCGGCGAGCCCGACGACAGTACCGACAACGCCAACTCCGACACCACAGCCTCCGGCCTCGCCGGCGGCCACACCCACCGCGATCAGCATCCCCGAGATCGGTGTGCACCACTCGCTGATCCAGCTGGGTCAGAGCTCTGACGGCAGCATCCAGACACCGCCGCTGACCGACCCGTCGGTACCCGGCTGGTACCGCTACTCCCCCGCGCCGGGGCAGGTGGGCCCGGCCGTCATCGTCGGCCACATCGACGGCACCACCGGTGCCGAGGGCGTCTTCTACAACCTGGGCGCACTCCGGCCCGGCGACACCGTGGACGTGACCCGCAGCGACAACACCGTGGCCGTGTTCCGGATCGACGGCGTCGAGAAGTACGCCAAGAGCTCCTTCCCCACCCTGACCGTCTACGGCAACACCACCAACCCGCAACTCCGGCTGATCACCTGCGCCGGACCGTTCGAGAACCAGCACTACCAGGACGACATCGTCGTCTACGCCACTTTGACCGGGACCCACTCGGACTAGCCCGCGGAGGCGGACATCATGAGGGCACTGAAACTGTTCGCGGCCATCGCCACGGCGGCCGTGATGGCCGGCTGCGCCTCGGCGAAAGCCGCCGCTCCAGCCGCCTCCGCTCCCAGTTCCGCGGCGCCCAGTTCCGCCGCACCCGGTTCATCCGCACCCAGTTCATCAGCTCCCAGCTCGTCCGCCGCCGGGCCGTCAGTGTCCGCACTGATGGTGTGCGGGACGGAGATCGCCGGCGACGTCAACACGATCCTGGCCGCCTCGCCGGCCCCGACCAAGACGTCCACCTGGAGCGATCACCTCTACACCTGCACCTACCACCTGGCGTCCGGCACGCTGGTGCTGTCGGTGAAGGAATCGCCGGACGCCGCGTCCGCGAACACCTACCTCGCGGCACTCCAGCACCAGCTGGGCTCCACCACCGCACTCACCGGCAGCCAGGGCCTGGGCTTCCCCGGGTTCCAGAACGCCGCCGGGAACGTCGTCATCCTCAAGGACGACAAGACCCTGCACGTCGACGCCACCGGGCTGTCGGCGGCATCCGGCCCGAGCAAGCTCAGCCGCGCCGACGTGGCCTATGAGATCGCCACCGACATCCTCGGCTGCTGGACCGGAAAGTAGAAAGGACCTGTCATGTCCAGAGCCAGAACCCTTCGGCGCGTCGCGATCCCGGTCGCGGCAGTGATCCTCGCCGCTGTCGGCTGCTCCTCCTCGACCGGGGCCAAGAGCAGCCCGCCGCCGGCGACGACCCCGAGCTCCCCCACCGCACCGTCGATGACCACCGCACCGCCGATGACCACGGCCCCGAGTCCGACCCCGGGTTCCACGGCGACACCGGGTTCCACGGCGATGCAGATCACCATCGCCAACTACACGTTCAGCCCCGCGAACCTCACGGTGCACCCCGGACAGAGCGTCACCGTCGTCAACCACGACTCCGTGGCCCACACGCTGACAGCCGACTCCGGCAAGTTCGACACCGGCACCATCGACCCCGGGATGTCCGCGACGGTCACCGCCCCGGCCACCGCCGGCTCCTACCCGTACTCCTGCACCATCCACACCTCGATGCACGGCATGCTGACGGTCGGCTAGGAGGCCTGTGATGTCCGGTCATCGACGATCCCCGGGGGCACTCCCTTCCGGGAGGCCGCTGGCAGCCGTGCTCGCAGCCGCGACGCTGTTCGTCTTCACGTCGGCGGGCCTGGCCTCGGCACACGTCACCATCGGTCCGAACGCGACAGCCAAGGGCGGCAGCGACGTGGAGCTGACCTTCCGCGTCCCCGACGAGGAGGAGGCGGCGAACACCACGAAGCTCGAGGTCGTCTTCCCCACCGACCACCCGATCACCGGAGTGCTGCCCGAACCCACCCCCGGCTGGACGGTCGCGGTCACCAACACCACCCTGCCCAAGCCCATCACCACCGACGACGGCACCGTCACGCAAGTCGTCTCCGAGCTCACCTGGACCGGCGGCGCACTGCCACCGGGGCAGTACCAAGGCTTCCACGTCATGCTCGGCAAGCTGCCCGACGACACGAACCAGCTGGTGTTCAAGGCTGTGCAGACCTACTCCGACGGCGATGTGGTGCGCTGGATCGACCTCGCGCAGCCCGGCCAGCCCGCGCCGGACCATCCGGCGCCCGTGCTGGTCCTGACCGGTTCCGGTTCCGGTTCGGGCTCCGGTTCGCAGGCCTCGAACACGTCGGCCGGCACGCCGTCGGTCACGGCCAGCGCTTCCACCGCGAGCCCGAGCAGCAGCGACACCACCGCGCGCACGCTGGCCGGCGTCGGTATCGGCGCCGGCGTGGCCGGTCTGACGGTCGGCGCACTCGGCTGGTCCAGGGCCCGCCGCAAGTCCTCCGGCTCAACGCCCACGGACTGAGGCGGTCCTCGTGCTCCGTCGGCTGCTGGTCCTCCCAGCCCTGATCCTGTGCCTGGTCCTGCTGACCGCGCAGGGCGCCTTCGCCCACGCCACGGTGGTCGCGACCTCGCCCGGCGACGGGCAGACCGTCGCCTCGGCACCGCATCAGGTCTCGGTGACCTTCGACGAGCCGGTGGCCCTGCAGTTCGGCGCCCTGAGGGTGTTCTCGCCCACGGGCGCCAGGGTCGACGAGGGCAGTCCGGCCCATCCGGCCGGCCATGCCGACGAGGTCGCCGTCGCCGTGCCGAACGGACTGAGTCAGGGTACGTACACCGTCTCCTGGCGGGTCGTCTCCGCGGACTCTCATCCGGTCCAGGGCGCGTTCACCTTCAGCGTCGGCAAGGCGTCCGTCTCCACAGTCAACTCCTCGACCCTGAACCCCACAGGCAGCAAGACCGTTGGTGCCCTGTACGCGGTGGCGCGCTTCGTGGCCTACTTCGCGTTCGCCGTCCTGGTCGGTGCGGCGGTGTTCGTGTTCGCGTGGTGGCCGAACGGCGCACGGACCAAGGCGGTCCGGATCCTGCTCGCGTCGGCGTGGGGCGGACTGCTCGTCGCGACAGTCGGCGTGCTGGTATTGCAGGGCCCTTATGGCGCGGGGTTCGGACTCAGCCGCGCACTGGACACCGGAGTGCTGCGCACGACGCTGTCGACGCGCCTGGGTGAGGCGCTTTCGGTGCGGCTGGTCCTCCTGGCGCTCGCCGCCACTCTGCTGGCCTGGCTGTTCACCCGGCTGCCCGCGGCCTCGCGGCGGGCCCGGCTGCCGGCAGCGGCGGCCGGAGTCGCCCTGACCGTCGGGATCGCCGCGACGTGGGCCGTGTCCGGGCATGCCGGCACCGGGATCCAGGTCGCCCTGGCGGTGCCGGTCGACGTCGCCCACCTGTGTGCGATGGCTGTCTGGATCGGCGGTCTGACCATGCTGGCCGCGATCGTCCTGCGCCGCGGCGGCCGCGGAACGCCGGGCGAGCGGGCCCGGATGGTGCAGGGCTTCTCGCCGGTCGCGCTGTCGTGCGTGATCGTGCTGGTCGGCACGGGGACCTACCAGAGCTGGCGGCAGGTGGGCTCCTTTTCCGCGCTGACCGGCACGGCCTACGGAAAGCTGCTGCTGCTCAAGCTGCTCGGCGTGGCCCTGTTGATCGGCTTGGGCTATCTGGCACGCGCGTGGATCGCCCGACACCGCGAGGACCGGAACCCGGGGACCACCGACCGCGCCGCGATCTCCCGACTGCGCCGCTCCGTGGCCGGCGAAGTCGGCGTGGGGATCTGCGTGCTCGCCGTGACCGCCGCGCTGGTCAACGCCCCACCCGCACGCACCGCCCACGCGGCCTCCGCCGGGCCGGTCAGCGCCTCGGCCGCGTTCGACACCGGCGGCCCCGGCGGCAGCGGGACCGTCCAGGTGACCGTCGACCCGGCGAAGACCGGCGCCGACACGGTCCACCTCTACACCCTCGGCCCGACCGGTAAGCAGGAACAGGTCCTGCAGGTCCAGGCGTCCTTCACGCTCACATCGCGCGCCCTGGGCCCGCTGCCGGTGACGCTGCGCATCGCCGGAGCCGGCCACCTGATCGGCGACGCGGCTCTGCCCATCGCCGGGACCTGGCGCCTGGCCGTCACCGTGCGGACCGACGACGTGGACGAGACGACCGTGCAGATCCCGGTCGCCATCCGCTGAGGACCGGGGTCCAATCCGGAATCCGGGCCGGATCCGAACCACTGGTGAGCCGCAACACAGGAAGGACGCCCGGCGATGTGCAATCTGCGAAAAGTGATCCGTTCACGCAAGGCGACCTCCGATGCCGCGGTGAACCGATCGGTCCGCGAAGCCGAGGGCATCGTCCACCTCTGCTGGATCGACCAGCTGACCGATCGCTGCCTGGAGATGGAAGCGGCGATCGAGCGGGCGGAAGTCCGTTGCGAGATCGCCCAGCGGAGCCTGACCGCCGCACAACTCAGCGGCGACCCGCAGAAGATCGCGGCGTCTGGCCGGGACCTGCAGAAGGCGGTGGAGGCGGCCCGCGGGGCCTCCCTGGCGTGGGAGCGGACCTGCCAGGTGCTCGGCGCCGAGGCCAAGGCACACGCGCGCCGTAGCACGGACGCCCACCGAAAGCGTTGATCGGACTGCCGACATGTGCTCGACGGCATGTGCTCGACAAGGGCAGCGACCTCCCGCCACCGTCACCTGGCTCTCAAGCATCAAGCCCGGCTTCCCGGCGGTCGAGTTCGGCTTGCAGCCGCCGCCGGAGTCCGTCGCCGATCTGCTCCTCGGCGGACAACCTCCGCAGTTCGGCGGCCTGGACCCCCAGGACGTCGCGGCGCAGTGCGGCCAGGTCGGCCAGGAGCGCGGCGTCGGTGTCCGGGTCCAGGCGCTCGGCGTAGCGCTCGCGCAACCGGGCCGCTGCCGCCTCGTTGACGCCGCCGACCGCCGCGAGGTCGTCCAGGTACTCCACGGCAGCGCGGTCCATCGCCGCACGGGCCGCCGTCTCCTTTGCCTCGGCTCGTTCCGGAGCCACAGCCAGGCCGGAGGTGCGCACGATCCCGGCCAGGCTCAGGCCCTGGACCGTCAGCGTCGCGGCGACCACGGCGGTGGTCAGCACCAGAACGAGCGGCCGTCCGGGCAGGGGCGTACCGTCGGCGGCGGCCAGCGGGATCGACAGCGCGGCGGCCAGCGGCATCACCCCGCGCGTCCCGGCCCACGTGACCACCCGGGCCAGCGGCCAGGTCGGGTAGCTCCGCATCGGCCGGGCCAGCGCGGTGGTCGGCCAGACCCAGGCCATCCTGATGCCGATCAGCGCCGCGGCCAGCAGTGCCGCCTGCGCGGGCCACCAGCGGTGGCCCGGGCCCAGGTCCCGGACCAGCGTCGGCAGCTGCAGTCCGATCAGCGCGAACACCACCGACTCCAGTCCGAACACCACCACGGCGTACACGCTGTGCAGGTGCAGCCGGGTGCGGGCGTCGGTGATCCGGTGCGCCAGGCTGCCGGCGACGACGCCGGCCACCACCACCGCGGTCACGCCGGAGACATCGATGCTCTCCGCGAGGACGTACGCCGTATACGGGGTGACCAGGACGATCACGGTCTCCAGCACCGGATCGGCGATGCTCGAGCGCAGGAACGCCACCGTGCCGGCGAGCGCCGCCCCGACCGCGATCCCTCCGCCGGCGAGCACGAAGAACTTCCCCACCGCCCCCGGCGCACTCACCGAGCCCGCCGCCGCGCCGGCCACGGCGACCTTGAACAGCACCAGGGACGTGGCGTCGTTGAACAGGCTCTCGGACTGCACGAGTACCTGGATCCGCCCCGGCAGCGGCAGCCGCCGGCCCAGCGCCGTGACCGCCACCGGGTCGGTGGAGGCCAGCACGGACCCCAGCACGAACGCCATCGACGCCGAGAGCGCTGTCAACGCCAGCGCCAGCGAAGCGATCACCGCGGCCGTGGCCAGCACCAGGCCGAGCGCCAGGACCAGCACCGGCGCCCACACGCGCCGCAGGTCCCGTGCCGAGATCTCCTCGGCGGAGGCATACAGTAGGGGCGGCAGCACGACCATCGCGATCACGTCCGGGGCCACATGCACCGTGGGCGCGCCCGGCACCAAGGCCACCCCGATCCCGGCCAGCACCAGCAGCGACGGCGCCGGGATCCCCCACCGGCCCGCGAAGGTCGCCACGGCGGTGCCCAACACGACCAACAGCAAGATGATGACGACCGCGTGCGGCACCGGAAGACCCCTGAATCCGATCGTCGGGTCCGACACCTCTGGCAGGTATCGGGAAGACCCGAGCCGACCAGACTTCCCGGCGCACCGCCGCAAGCCTATTGAATCGGAACACGATTTCACCACGCCCGGCTCATGAACCGCTCACGGAGTCCGACATCATTCGACGTCAACCGGGCGGCGTAGCAGCGCAGGCCGGCAGCTGAGGGCGCCGCCTAGCGTCGAGGCATGCCTTCGGAGCCCAGGACCGTGTACTACAGCAACGGCAACTACGAGGCGTTCGCCCGGCCGCGCAAGCCGGTCGGGGTCGAGGACAAGACGGCGTGGTTCGTGGGTGCGGGCCTGGCCTCGATGGCCGCCGCGGCTTTCCTGATCCGGGACGGGCAGATGCCCGGGGAGCGCATCACGGTCCTGGAGCGGCTCAAACTGCCCGGCGGGGCCCTGGACGGCATCGCCAAGCCGAAGAAGGGCTTCGTGATCCGCGGCGGCCGGGAGATGGAGAACCACTTCGAGTAGTTCGCCAGACCACCCGCGACTGCATCTTCACCACCGAGTACTCGGTACGCACCGGCATGGAAGCGGCCTACCGGCTCCTCGGCGTGGAGCGCGGCGTGCCGGAGGTGTTCGGCTCCACGTACGACATCAGAGTCCTACTCGAGGCCACCACCCGACTGCGCGACGGCGAGACGCTGAGCCTGCGCGGCCCGGCGAAGCTGCGCAAGTGGCTGGGGCGCAAGCTCGACACCAATGAGATCGGCGAGCTTCTTAAGGACGCGGGCCTGATCGGCGAGGAATGAGTCTTCCCGCTCAGTCGAGGGTCCTGTCAGGTCGGGCATGGAAGGACTCGACACCGCGCCACGGCGACGGGCCGCCCAACGACCGATCGAGGCGATCCTGCGACGGGTCGAGTGAACGGCGGGCGGCGTTGACGAACGCGAGGTGCGCCACGCCGAGTGCGGCATGGATCGGCCGCAGCTCCTCAAGATCAGTTGGCTGGCGGCCGTGGAACAAGATGGCGAAGTCCTCCATGACCTCGCACATCTGCTCGGCGGCCGCACTGGTCTCCCTGTCCGCCACCAGACTGACCGAATGGGTGGCCGCCACGAACGGGACCCAGTCAACGGCCGGCCTGCGCTCGTCCAGGAATGCCTCGCGCAGCTCCGCCTCCACGGCCCCGAACGCCTGGAGGAACTTCTCGTAGGCGGCTGTTTGGGCTGCTTGCAGCCATTGTCGATTCTGGCTGCGCCGCCCTACGAAGCCACCTGCGACGACACCCACGACGGTGGCTGTGATGCCACCTGTTGCCGTTATCAGCAGGTCCCAGGGGACGGCCACGCTTGAACTCCCTCGTGTCAGCTTGCCGTGACCCACCGGGCCATGCCCATCGCAGTGCGCCGGGACGATCACAGTATTCTGTATCGGCCAGCTCCTTAAGCGCGAGGCTCGGTTCGCAGCGGCGAAGAGGCCCTCGGTCAGGTGCAGCGATTTTCGACAGAGATCAGGTGGGGGCGCGCTAGCAGCAGAGCGCCAACGGTTTCCATGCCGTCGATGTCGTGTCCCAGACGGTCGAAGACTTCAACGACTGGGATCTCCACCACGCTCATGTCGAAGTACTGCTCGATCACGTTGTCGAGGATCGGCTCCCGGTCCTTGACCACTAGCGCCGCGTCTTCGGGGTCCTCGCCGTCGGAGACTCCGCCGACAGACAGCTCGACGGTGTGGCGCTTGAGGTTATGCCTGTACTGCCGAACCATGACCAGTGTCCCGCTCTCGATGGCGGCCACAACCATCACCGAGGCGGGCGTGTCCATGAAGTAACCAGTCGATTTCCACCCCGTCGGGCATGCGGATGTCTTCACGGACGAACTTCTTGGGCTTGGCCACGATCACCCCGGCGTAGTGCGACGCCGGAGCCCGTGCCCGGTCCGCGACTTCAGCCCTATCAGGCGTCCTTCCGCATCCGCCACGCTCCCAGGCCCAGGACGACCGCCAGGTAAATCGCCAGCTCGGCAAGGGCCGCACTGAGAGAACCCGGGTCTTTGGGCGAGGGATGGCGCGAGACGCTCGCGAGCGTGTCCGCGATGTTCGACAACAGCCAGCGGTCCGGGACGTAGGTCCAGGCGTTGAAGGCGCCGGCCACCGGATACGCCAGATACGTGACGGTGAAGACGAGCGCGATGCCGGCACCGGTGTGCCGCACGAGCGTGCCGAGACCGAAGCCGATGAGCGTGACCGCCGTCAGGTACAGGTTCGCGCAAATCAGGGCACGTAGCACCCCGGGGTGGCCGAGACCGACGGCGAGGTGGGCCGAGGAGGCGGTGAGCGCCGCCTGTCCCAGGCCGTAGCAGATGAAGACGAAGACCTGTCCGACGACGAGGGTCAGGCCGGCCAGGGTGAGCGCCTTGGCGGCGAAGACCTGGCCGCGCCGGGGCACCGCGGTGAACGTGGCGCGGATCAGACCGGTGGCGTACTCGCTGGTGGCGACCAGGACGCCGAGGGCGCCGAGGGCCAGTTCGCCGAAGACGAACCCGCTCAGCGAGTCGCCGACCGGGTCGAAGTTCGCGCGATCGGCGGGCGTCATGGTGGCCCAGTGCTGGGCGTCTCCGGAGGCGGAGGTGACGCCGACGAAGACCGCGAGGGCCATGGCCAGTCCGAGGGCGGCGTAGGTGGAGCGTACGGAGCGCAGTTTGAGCCATTCGGCCCGGAGCACGCCCTTGGGAATTGCGAAGTTCGCCGTGGTCATCGCCAGACCTTCTTGTCCGCGTTGGTGGTGTCGGAGGTGCTGTCGGAGGTGCTCTCGGAGGTCGGGTAGGCAGTGCCGCCGGCGCGGTATTCGACGGCGGCGCCAGTAAGCGTGAGGTAGGCCTCCTCCAGCGAGCCGTACGCGGCGGTGAAGGCGGCCATGGTGGTGTCGGCGAGCAGCCGGCCGCGTCCGATGACGAGCAGGTGATCGGCGGTCAGGGCCATCTCGCTCATCAGGTGGCTGGAGACCAGGATCGTGCGCCCCTCGGCGGCGAAGCCCTTCATCAGGTTCCTGATCCAGACGATCCCCTCCGGGTCGAGGCCGTTGACCGGCTCGTCGAACAGGAGCACCGGCGGATCGCCCAGCAGCGCCGCCGCGATACCCAGGCGCTGCTTCATACCGAGCGAGAAGGTCCCGACGCGCTTGCGCGCGACACCCTCGAGCCCGACCAGGCCCAGCACTTCGTCAGCACGCCGATCGGGGACGGCGTTCGTCGCGGCCAGGGCGAGCAGGTGGGTGCGGGCGCTGCGGCCGGGATGGACGGCGTCGGCGTCCAGCAGCGCGCCGACGTGCCGCAGCGGCCGTTTGAGCGCGCGATAGGCCATGCCGGCCACGTGCGCGTGGCCGCCGTCCGGGGTGTCCAGTCCGATGATCATGCGCATCGTGGTGGACTTGCCGGCGCCGTTCGGGCCGAGGAAGCCGGTCACCCGGCCGGGCTCGACGGTGAAGGTGAGCCGGTCCACGGCCGTGGTCCCGCCGTAGCGGCGTGTCAGGTCCCGCACTTCGATCATTTCAGCTCCCTGGTCGGTCGCGGATGGGTACGGTCCACACTCGCCACCGGCGCGGGGTCCGGTCATCGCCTCGCGGGGATGTCTTCGCCTCGCCGTCTATGCCTTGCGGCATAGGCGGCAAGGGCGATGCTTTCCGAGCTCGGCCTGCCTACGCTGGGGGAATGCCCGCCGAACCGCGCCCGCCGCTGCTGCACCGGGTCCGCCCGCGCCAATGGGACGGACTCGCGTTGGCCTGCGCCCTCGTCTTCGGGCTGGTCACCTGGGGCACGCTGGCGCACCAGCGTCTGGCCGTGGCGGTGGTCGCGATCGGAACGCTGCTGGTGGTCATACCGATCGTGATCGGGCGGCGGACGCCGGTCGCGGCCTTCGCGCTCTTCCCCGTCGCGGTCGCGCTGCCCGTCGGGACGATGGCGCTCGCCGGCCTGGCCGTGGCCCCGGCCGCATACGTGCTCTACCTCGCTGCGGCCTCCCGCGGAGCCCGGACCAGGGCCGCGCTGCTCGCCTGCGGCACCGTCCTGCCGTTCCTGGCACCGCTGACCACCGGGGTCCACAAGGCCGGGGCGTCGTTTCCGTCCGCGATGCTCCTGGTCACGGCGTGGACGGTCGGTTACGCGATCGGCGAGCGCAGACGCTACACCGCCCAGGTCGTGCGCTATCACGCCGGGCTGGCGCAGGCATCGGCGCAGAAGGCGGGCCGGGAAGCGGCCGAGGAACGGATGCGGATCGCCCGGGAACTGCACGACGTGGTCGCGCACAGCATGAGCCTGATCACCGTCCAGGCCGGCTACGGCCGTCTGGTCGCCGGCTCCGAGCCCGAGGAGGCCGCCGCCGCCCTGGCGACGATCGAGGACGCCGGGCGCGCGGCCCTGACCGAGATGCGGCGGCTGCTCGGGGTGTTGCGGGAGGAGAATCCCGAAGCCGCCTCGCTCGCTCCCGCGCCCGGCCTGGCCGCGCTGCCGACGCTGGCCGAGCAGACCGCCCGGGCCGGAGTCCGGGTATCGCTGATCGTCGAGGGAGAGGAAAGGCAGCTGGCAGCCGGGATCGAGCTGGCCGCATACCGGATCGTCCAAGAGGCACTGACCAACGTGGTGCGGCACTCGGGCGCACCCAGCGCGGTCGTGGGCGTGACCTACGAGCCGGACGCGTTGACGCTGGAGATCAGCGACCGCGGGTCGGGCTGCGACCTGTCGCAGGCGCCCACCGGCCACGGCATCGTCGGGATGCGGGAGCGCGCGGCCATGTACGAGGGCTGGTTCCGCGCCGGGCCGCGCCCCGACGGCGGCTTCCGGGTCATGACCCGCCTGCCGCTGCGACCCGCGCCCGACACCGCCACGAACGCCACGAACTTCACGAACGCCGCGAGCACCGCGTGAGCACCCGGGCCGTCACCCGGGTGGTCGTCGCCGACGACCAGGCCCTGCTGCGCGCCGGGCTGAGCGGCATCATCCGGACCGCGCCGGACCTGGCGGTCGTCGGCGAGGCCGGCGACGGGAACGAGGCGGTCCAGGTCGCCCGCGACACGGCGCCGGACGTGGTACTCATGGACGTGCGGATGCCCGCGCTGGACGGCATAGCGGCCACCCGCATGGTGACCTCGTCGCTACCCGGCACCAGAGTGCTGATGCTGACGACCTTCGACATGGACGAGTACGTCTACGGCGCGCTGCGTGCCGGGGCCAGCGGATTCCTGCTCAAGGACGTGCCGCCGGCCGACCTGATCGCGGCGATCCGCGTGGTCGCCGCCGGCGAGGCGCTCCTGGCGCCGCCGGTGACCCGGCGGCTGATCGAGCGGTTCGTGACCAGCGCCGCCCCGGAACCGTCCGCGCAGACCGCGGTTCACAGTCAGATCGCCGGCATCACCCAACGGGAGCGCGATGTCCTGCGACTGGTGGCCGAAGGGCTCTCCAACGCGGAGATCGGCGCGCGCCTGCACATCACACCAGGCACGGCCAAGACCCACGTCGGCCACCTGCTGGCCAAACTCGGCGCCCGCGACCGGGTCCAGTTGGTGATCCTGGCGCTGCGCTCGAAGGTGTGAAGAACTCGGTCAAGCCTGGGCCCCGCCCTAACGGCCTACCCCGTCACCCATTAGCCCCAGCTTCGGGTAGCTCCGGTTTGTCCCGGTCAACAACTGATGTCATGAGACACATCGTTTCCAGGGATCGCCTCGGATCCTCGCGCAGAGTCGCCCGGCGGACCCTGGCTCCGCTGCTGCTCGCGGTCGTCGCCGGCACCGCTGCCACCGCCACCGCCACCGCGACCGCCTCCGTCTCCGTCTCCGCCTCCGCCTCCGCGGCCCGCATCCCGTGGCCCGGTTACGGGCAGTCCGCGGTCGCCGCCGACGGCCGGGCGCCGATGGGTACCTCCGGCGCGGTGGGCCGGCCGCACCCGACCGCCAGCGTGGCGAAGGTCATGGACGCCTACCAGGTGCTGCTCGACCATCCGCTGGGCGTGCACGACAGCGGTCCGACGATCACCGTCCTGCCGTACGAGGCCGCCGCCTATCGGGCCGAGATCCACAGCGGCCAGACCCTGGTCGCGGTCGCCGGCGGCGAGCGGATCAGTGAGCGCAAGGCCCTGGAGGCGATGCTGCTGCCCTCGGGGAACAACATGGCCCGCATCCTGGCGCGCTGGGACGGCGGCTCCATCGACCGGTTCGTGGCGCGGGAGAACCGGACCGCCTCGCGGCTGGGCATGGGCCACACGCACTTCGCGGACCCGGCCGGGACCGACTCGCGCACCGTCTCCACCGCGCCGGACCTGATCCGGTTGGACGAGGCCGCGATGGGGGTCGCCGTTTTCGCACAGGTTGTCGGGGAGACCTCGGCCCGGGTGCCGGTCGCCGGGGTGGTACGCAACCACAACCGGCTGCTCGGCCACAACGGCGTGCTCGGTGTGAAAACCGGCTGGACCGGCGCGGCCGGCGGCTGTCTGATGTTCGCCGCGCGGGTCAAGGGCGGGCGTTCGCACCAGTACCACACGGTGTACGGCGTCGTGCTCGGACAGCCCGGGCCGCCGCCGGCCGGGCGTTCCTTCGACGCGGCCGTGAGGCTGATCGAGGGTGCGCAGCGCTTCCTGTAGCACCCCGCCGTACGGGACGACGAAGCGCCGCGGCTGTCCGGACGGACAGTCGCGGCGCTGAACGGTTCCCGGTCGATCGCGTCAGTGCGCGCAGTGATGGTGGTGGTGGTGCACCACGCGGTGGCGTGCCTTGTGCTCCCGCGGGACCCAGAAGGCGCCTTCGATGTTGCGGCCCCACTTGCAGTGGCCTTCTACCTCGTACCGGCCGGGGTCGGTGTCCCGCGGGACCTTGAACCAGCCGGTCTTCCCCTCGGGGGTCCACTTGGCGAGCTTGATCCAGTGGCGCTTGCCGTCGATGGTGACGTGCACCTTCGCCGGCCCGCACTGGTGGCAGGACTCGGTGGACAGACGCACGACGTGGCCGGGCTTCACCACGTGGGGCGAGGCTTCGATCCTTCCAGACCTGCCCTCGTTCGCGTAAGCGGACGTGGCCGACACTCCGAAGGCTGTCGCTCCCATGACGGTGATGGCAGCGATGCGCGATACGCGCATGTGGGGTCCTCCTGACGAATGTGGTCGCAGAGGCGGTCTCTGCACCCACTTCGCCCTATTCCGCCATCGCCGAGCATCTTCACGCTTTGTTCATACTTAGCGCCCGTTTGGATCAGTGAATTCGTCAGTTGAGACCTCGCGGGGTGCCGGGGCCCGGTTTTTCATGTACCGGGCTTGTGTCCCCAGATGTAGACCGTGTCCCCGATCTCCAACGTCTTCCACAGCCGCCGCGCGTCCGCCACGCTCATGTTCACACACCCCTTCGACTTGCCCTTGTGGAGGTCGTCGCGGGAACCGTGCAGAGCGTAGTGGCGGTGGAAGAACTGGCTGTAGGGCAGCAGCGGCGAGGCCGGCCACTCGTGCCGCGCGTAGACGTGGAACGTGCCGTTGGGGGTCCACATCCCGCGGTAGCCGGTCCGGATCAGGACCGGTTCGAAGACGATCCGCGACCCTTTCTGCACCCACATCCGCTGGTGGTCCTGATCGACGCAGACGACGCGGCCCGGCCGGTGCGGACACAGGTTCGACCGGTCCGGTTTCGCGTCGGCGGCGGCGACGGCCGGGGTGAGGGCGATGAGCGCGAAGCCCGCCGCGACGACCGCAGCCGCCGCTCTGGCACGCGGGAGGGCTCGGAGGCCGGCTCGGTAGAAGGTGCGATTCACAGTTCATCGATGCTCCACGGCGGTGCCGGGTGTGCACGCGGCGGATCGGAGTCACCCGCTTGCCGCAGTACGATCACCCAGCTGCGCTACCGCCGACCCGACGGCAGGCCTGGAAACGGGCGGGCGATCCATCCGAACGGCTCACCAGAAAAGCCCCGCGTGCGCTACAGGCCCGGTTTACCGGACCGATTCGTTCCAGGCCCCCGTTCGCTACCGGCCCGCGCGGGCCGCGGCCGCCATCCGCCGCGCCGCCATGAAGATCGTTCCCGACTCGGGCCCGCCGGGCTGGCCGAGCAGGACCCCGTACGCCAGGCGGTCGCGGTCGTGCCCGGCGCCCTGGCGCACGGCGAACATCAGGCAGGAGCCGGCCGCGGAGGTCCAGCCGGTCTTCGTGCCGACGAAGCCGTCGGTTCCCAGCAGCGGGTTCGAGTTGCGCACTTTCCCGGCCACCGGCACCGCTGCCGACTTCTCGCCGACCACGCCGGCCAGCACCGGGTTCGCCATCGCGTTCTGGTCGAGCCGCAGCAGGTCGGGGGCCGTCGAGACGGTCGCGGTGTTCACGCCCGCCGGGTCGGCGTAGTGCGTGTTGTCCATTCCCACCTGCGCGGCGGTCTCGTTCATCCGCGCCACGAAGCCGTCGATGCTGCCGGCGTCCCACCGGGCAAGGATGCGGGCCATGTCGTTGGCGGAGGGCAGGAGCATCGCCTCCAGCGCCTTGTGCTCGCTGATCTGCTCGCCGGCGGCCACCGGGATCACCGATTCGCCGTTGCGGCGCGCCGCGTGGTACGCGCTGACCTCCGATGCCAGGACCGTGATCATCGGGCCCTGCTCACCGGGCTTCAGCGGATGGTCCGCCAGGACCCGGTAGGCCGTCATGACCTTGGTGACGCTGGCGATCGGCTGCGGCTTGGCCACCGGGCCGCTGACCGTGAGGCGCCCGGCCGACCACAGGGCCGCCTGGCCGGTCGCCGGCAGCGCGGAGGAGACGGGGCGGGCCTGGGCCGGCACGGCGGTGGCGGCGGGGACCGCGGCCAGCAGGACGGCGGTGCCCCAGCGCGTGACACGGTTCCGGAGAATCGATGTGTGCATGTGAGGTGATTATTCCGGTTTGCGGCGATCTGGCGTCACGACACGACAGCGGTTGCCAGGGTTTTGATGGTCCGGCGTCCCTGCCGGGCCGGCGGCCCGCCGTGCCAAACCTCCGAGCGGACAAACAGGTGATACGCACTGGCAAACGGGTGGCTCTCAGGACCGCGCCGGTAGATCAGACTACGTACTGTCCATCTATCGGATATGGCCACAACCCCAGACTCCGCATCGCGGCGCCGGGATCGGCAGCGTCCGACCGGGGCCCGCCGTGCCGCGATCTTCCTGGCGGCGTGCTCGGCGGTGTTCGCCGTCGCCGCGCCGTCCACCGCCGAGGCCGCCGCCACGCGAGCGGTGTCGCCGCACTGCCCCCAGTTGACGCGCAAAGTCGTCTGCGTCGACCAGAACCATCAGACGCTGTGGGTCCAGCAGGGCCACAAGGTCGTCTTCCCGGCGGTGCGGATCCGCACCGGCATGCCCGGGCGCCGGACCCCGGACGGCCTGTTCCACATCTGGCTGCGCAACCGCCACCAGTACTCGCACCTGTTCCACGAGCCGATGCCGTTCAGCAGCTTCTTCCACGGCGACTACGCCCTGCACGGCACCTACCAGGACGTCCGCAGGGGCGGGTCCAACGGATGCGTCAACCTGACGGTCGCCGACTCGGCGCGGCTGTTCCCGATGCTGGGCCTCGGCGACGTCGTCTACATCTGGGGACACAAGCCCCGCTGACCGCCGTCGGCGGCACTTCGGATAAGCGATGAGGAACTACTGAAACGGGGCCGTCGTGCGCTGGATCATCGCATCGAGCATCCGGCTCGCGGCGGTCCTGACGGCCGCCGCGGCCGTACTGCTCGTGGTCGCCGTGGCCGGGCTCCGGCACGCGCCGGTCGACGTGCTGCCGGAGTTCCAGCCGCCCCAGGTCCAGGTGCAGACCGAGGCCCTGGGCCTGTCCGTCAGCGAGGTCGAACAGCTGGTCACGGTGCCGTTGGAGGACGAGTTCAACGGCCTGGCGTTCCTGGACCGCATCCGGTCGGCCTCGCTGCCCGGGCTCAGCGTCATCGACCTCTCCTTCAAGCCGGGCACCGACGTCTACCGCGCGCGCCAGCTGCTCACCGAGCGCGTGTCCCAGGGACCCGCGCTGGTCGCGGTCGGCACTCCCCCGGTGATGATCCAGCCCCTGTCGGTCCAGGCCCGGGCCACGGCGGTGGCGCTGTCCTCGTCCTCGATGTCGGCCACGGACCTGTCCACGACCGCGCGCTGGCGGATCCGGCCGCGGCTGCTGGCCGTGCCGGGCGTGGCCAACGTGGTGCTCTGGGGCCAGCGGGACCTGCAGCTTCAGGTCCTGGTCGACCCGGCGCGGATGAACAGCCGGGGCGTGACGCTGAACCAGGTGATCAACACCGCCGGCGACGCCATGTGGACCTCGCCGCTGACCTTCGTCGAGGCCGCCTCGCCGGGCGCGGACGGCTTCATCGACAACCCGAACCAGCGGCTGACGATCCAGCACGTGCTGCCCATCAACACGCCCGCGGACCTGGCGGCGGTGCCGATCGAGGACACCACCGGCCAATCGGTCCAGCTGCGGGACGTGGCGACCGTCGTAGCCGACCACCCGCCGCTGCGCGGGGACGCGGTACTGCAAAGCGGCCCGGGATTCCTGCTCGTGGTGGAGAAGCTGCCCGGCGCGGACCCGATCAAGGTCGCGAACGGCATCAAGGCGGCGCTGGCCGAGCTAGCGCCGGGGCTGCGCGGCATCACCGTGGACACCGGCGTCTTCGAGCCCGCCGTCTATGTCCACGGCGCGCTGGTCCACCTGGCCTGGACGGCGCTGGCCGCGCTGGTGCTGCTGGCGGTGTGGTTCGGCGTGTGCTGGCGGTCCTGGCGGGTGCTGCTCATCGCGCTGGCCGGGACGGTGCTGCCGGTCCTGGCCGCGGCATACGTGCTCTACCTTCTTGGCTCCACCTTGACGGTCCTGACACTCGCGGGCCTCGCGGCGGCGCTCGGCGTGGCCGTGGACGACGCCGTCCGCACGGCCGAGGCGGTCCGCCTCGCCGACCGCGCGGCGGGTGCCGACGGGATCGCCGGATCCATCGGCGAGGCGCGCCGTCCGCTGACCTTCGCCCTCGTGGTGATCGCGTTGGCGACGATCCCGATCCTGACCCTCCAGCATCGCGCCGGAGCCCTCGCCCGACCGATGATGGGCGCCTACCTGCTGGCCGTGGCGTGTGCCGCGATCGTCGCGATCACGTTCGTGCCGGCGCTGGCGCATCTGCTGCTCCGGCGCGCCACGCCCCGCCGCCCAGCACTGCGGCTCAGGCGTGCCTACGACTCGGTGCTGTCAGTGTTCACGACGAACGCGACCGTCCTGTTCGGCACGGCCGCGGTACTGCTCGTGGCCTGCTTCCTCGTCATCCCGCAGTTCGGGAACCGCTCGCTGATCCCGCCGATGCAGGAGCGCAGCCTCCTGGTGCGCTGGCAGGCGCCGGCCGGGACCTCGCTGACGGCGATGGAGCAGACCACGACATCGGTCGGCCAGGCGCTGCGCACGCTGCCGGGCGTGACCGACGTGGCCAGCGACGTCGGGCAGGCGCTGCTCGGCGACCGGCCGGTCGACGTGGACTGCGCGCAGACCTGGATCACCCTGTCGTCGAAGGCTGATTACGGCGCGGCCAGGACGGCGGTCGGCCGGGTCCTGAACAACTACCCCGGTATGCAGCACACAGTGCTCACCTTCACCGACGCCGCGCTGGCGGACAACCGCACGCTCACCGGGCCGCCGGTGCGGGTCCGGCTCTACGGTACCGACCCGGCCGCGCTGTCCGCGATGGGCGGACAGCTGCGGCAGGCCGTCTCCGCGGTGCGGGGGACGGCCAGCGCGACGGTGCAGACACCCGCCACCGAACCGTCCATCCAGATCGCGACCAACGTCGACGCCGCCGCCGCGCACGGCCTCAAACCCGGCGACGTCCGGCGGGCCACGGCCGTCCTGATCGCCGGCATCCCCGTCGGCAGCTACTACGAGCAGCAGCAGATCTTCGACGTCGCGGTGTGGAGCGAGCCGGGGATGCGCGGTGATCTGACGGCGATCTCGAACCTGCCGCTGGACACTCCCGGCGGCGGCCAGGTGCCGCTGAAGGACATCGCGACGGTGTCGATGCAGCCGGCGCCGGCCGAGATCGACCACGATCAGGCCTCCCGCTACCTCGACGTCACCGCGGAGGTGCCGGGCGGCGATGTGCACGGAACCGTTGACAGGGTCCGGTCCGCGGTCAAGAACCTGCCGCTCCCGGTCGGCTACCACATCGAGGTGTCCAGCGACGTGGTGGTGAACCAGGATGCTGATCGCAATACCCTGCTGTACGTCGGTGCTGTCGCGGTCGGTGTGTTCCTGGTGTTCCAGGCGGCGCTTCGCAGCTGGCGGCGTGCCGTGCTGCTGTTCTGCGCGGTGCCGCTCGCCCTGGCCGGCGGTGTGGCCACGGCGCCGATCGCGGGCGGGCCGCTCACGCTGGGGGCGTTGGCCGGGTTCCTGGCGGTGTTCGGCGTCGCGGTCCGCGCCGGACTGGTGCTCATGCGGGACATGGAGCGTTCGGAGGCTGACGCGGTGGACAAGGCCGTGCGCCGGTCTGTGTTCCCGACCGTGGTGACGGCTGTGGGGCTGGTGCTGGTCGCGCTGCCGTTCGCGGTCGTCGGCGACATCTCCGGGATGGAGGTGATGCGGCCGTTGGCGCTGGTCGTCATCGGCGGCATGGTGACCACGACCCTGGTGATGCTGGTCCTGCTGCCCGCGCTTTCCCTCCGGTGGTTCCACTGGTTCTACAAGGAGGCGCGCGCATGAGGGGACACCTGATGGGGCGCATGACCAGCAGCCGCTCCCGCGCGGCGCGCCTGGGCGCGGTCCTCGCGACACTCCTGGCCTCGGCCGGCTGTTCGCGCCAGTCCGCCGATAGCCCGCCCGCTCCCCCGGCGGCCCTCGAGCCGGCGCCCGGAGCCGCACTGCCGACCGTGAAGCTGAGCGCGTCGGCGTTCACCGCGGTGCGGGTGAGGACCGAGCAGGTGCGGGCCGCCAGCGGCGGAATGGCGATCCCGATGACCGCCGTCATCTACAGCCCGGACGGCGCCGCCTGGACCTACGCGGCGGTCGGGCCGCGGTCCTACCTGCGGCACGCGATCGTCATCGCCCACGTCACCGGGACCGAGGCGTTCCTGAGCTCCGGACCGGCGGTCGGAACCCCGGTGGTCACGATCGGCGCGCCGGAACTGCTCGGCGCCGAATACGGCGTGGGCGAGGAGTGAGGGCCATGACGCGCCCCACGGTGATGCGCGCGATCGTCTCCTGGAGCCTGACCTACCGGTTCCTGGTCGTCGCGGCGGCGGTCGCGCTGATGGCCTTCGGTGCGGCCACCATCGGCTCCAGCGCCGTCGACGTCTTCCCCGAGTTCGCCCCGCCGCAGGTGGAGGTCCAGACCGAGAGCCTGGGCCTGTCCACCTCCGACGTCGAGTCGCTGGTGACGGTGCCGCTGGAGCTGGCCATGAACGGCATGCCCGGACTGGACCAGCTGCGCTCGACGTCGGTGCCGACGCTGTCCTCGATCGTCATGGTCTTCAAGCCCGGGACCGACCTGCTGCACGCCCGGCAGCTGGTGCAGGAGCGCCTGGGCACGGTGCGTCCCACGCTGCCGAAGTGGGCCTCGCCGCCGGTGATGCTGCCGCCGGTGTCGGCGACCGCGCGGGTGGTGCAGATCGGCATGGTGGGGCCCGGGTATTCGACCGAGGAGCTGTCCCGGCTGGCGCTGTGGCGGGTCAAGACCCGGCTGCTGGCCGTCGACGGCGTGGCGGACGTGTCGATCTGGAACGAGCGGCAGCCGACGTTCCAGGTGCAGGTCGATCCAGCCAAGCTCGCCGCCGCGCACGCGAGCCTGGACGAGGTCGAGCGCACCACCTCCGACGCGCTGGACTCCGGGGCGCTGAGCTTCTCCAACGGCAGCGTCGTCGGCGCCGGCGGGTTCCTGGACACCGCGAGCCGACGGCTGCAGATCGTGCACCAGCTGTCGGTGTCCAGCCCCGCGGAACTGGCCAAGGTGCCGCTGGAGGACCACGCGGCCAAGGGTTCGCTGGTGCCGTTGAGCGCGGTCGGGCCGGTCGTCCAGGACAGCCTGCCGATCATCGGCGACGCGGTGATCAACGGTCAGGCCGGGCTGCTGCTCGTGGTGGAGAAGCTGCCCTGGGGCGACACGCTGAAGATCACCTCGGGCGTCCAGAGCGCGCTGAAGCAGTTGCAGCCGGGGCTGCCCGGCGTCACGTTCGACAGCACCATCTTCCGGCCCGCGACGTTCATCGACGAGTCGATCGCGGGCCTTCGCACCTCGCTGCTGATCGGCTTCGCGCTGGTCACGGTGATCCTGGTGCTGTTCCTGTTCGAGTGGCGGGTGGCGCTGATCAGCCTGCTGACGATCCCGATGTCGCTGGTCACCGCGCTGCTGGTCCTGCACTACACCGGCGCCACGATCAACACCATGATCCTGGCCGGGCTGATCATCGCGCTCGGCGCGGTCGTGGACGACGCGATCATCGACGTCGAGAACATCCTGCGGCGGCTGCGCGACGCCCGGGCCGCCGGCAGCGACACCCCCACCGCCCGGATCATCCTGGAGGCCTCGCTGGAGGTCCGCTCGCCGATCGTCTACGCGACGCTGATCATCGTCGCGGCGGCCGTCCCGGTGTTCCTGCTGCACGGCCTGACCGCCGCGTTCTTCAAACCGCTGGCGCTGGCCTACACGCTGGCGATCGTGGCCTCGCTGTGCGTCGCGCTGACCGTCACCCCGGCCCTGACCCTGATCATGCTGCGGCGCGCGCCGCTGCGGCACGGCCCGTCGCCGCTGGTGCGGTGGCTCCAGCGCGGCTACTCGGCCCTGTTGGCCCGCATCGTGCGGCGCCCGGCCGCGGCGTACTCGGTGTTCGCGGTCGCGGTCCTGGCCGGTGCGCTGATCGTGCCGCAGCTGGGCCAATCGCTGTTCCCCACGTTCAAGCAACGCGATCTGCTGATCCACTTCGACGCCGTGCCCGGCACCTCGGACACCGAGATGGTCCGTGCCACGACGATGCTGTCCCAACGGCTGCAGGCGATCCCCGGCGTCCGGAGCTTCGGCGCGCACATCGGCCGGGCCCGCGGCGGCGAGGAGGTCGTGGGCATCGACGCCGCCGAGGCGTGGATCAGCACCGATCCCAACGCGGACTACGACAAGCTGGTCGGGCAGGTGCGGGACGTCGTGAACACCTACCCCGGGCTGTACCGGGACGTGGAGACGTATCTCAACGAACGTATCGAAGAGGTCTTGTCCGGTTCCCGGCAGGCGGTGACCGTCCGCGTCTACGGGCAGGATCTCGGCCAGATGCGCACCACCGCGACCAACGTGCTGCAACAGGTGACGCAGGTGCCCGGCGTGCAGGACCCGCACATGGACATCTCGGTGGACACCCCGCAGATCCAGATCGAGGTGGATCTGGCCAAGGCGGCCGCCGTCGGCCTGAAGCCGGGCGACGTGCGGCGCCAGGCCGCGGCGGTGGTGGCGGGCCAGGAGATGGGCAACATCTTCATGGGAAGCGAGGTCTACGGCGTCTACGTCTGGAGCGTGCCGGCGGCGCGCAACAGCACCAGCGCGATCGCCGCGATGCAGTTGGACACCCCGGCCGGCGCCCACGTCCGCCTCGGCGACATCGCCACGGTCTCGATGCGCAGCGACCCCTACCGCGTGACGCGCGACGGGAACTCGCGCTACCTGGACGTCAGCACCGACGTGAAGGGCCGCGACCTGGGAGCCGTGGCCAACGACATCCGCCACCGCCTGAGCGCCGTGCCGCTGCCGGCCGGCATGCACTACGCGATGCTCGGCGAGTACAAGGAACGGCAGGCCGCCCAGCGGACGCTGCTCACCACGGCGGTCGCGGCCGCGATCGCGATCCTGTTGCTGCTGCAACTGGCGTTCGGATCGTGGCGGCTGGCCGCACTGCTGTTCGTGACCCTGCCGATGGCGCTCGTCGGCGGCATCATCGCCATCAGCATGGGCGGCGGCGTCATCACCATCGGCGCCCTGGTCGGCTTCTTCACGGTGTTCGGCATCGCGGCCCGCAACGGCATCCTGCTGATCAACCACTGCCAGCACCTGGAACGCCGCGAGGGCGTGGAGTTCGGACCGGCGCTGGTGGTGCGCGGCGCGCGCGAGCGGCTCTCGCCGATCCTGATGACCTCGCTGGCCACCGGGCTGGCCCTGGTGCCGCTGGTGCTGCGGGGGAACCTGCCGGGGCACGAGATCGAGTACCCGCTGGCGGTGGTGATCCTCGGGGGGCTGGTCACCTCGACGTTGCTGACGTTGTTCGTAGTGCCTTCGCTGTACCTGCGGTTCGGGCGGCGTCGGGCGAGGCCGTGACGGTCAGCAGGGCCCGGACCGCGACGGTCCGGGCCAAGTGGTCGATCGCGCAGGTGCCGACCAGGTGTTCAGATCAGGTGCTCAGATCAGGTGTTCAGATCAGCGAGCGGTGCTTCTGGACGAACGGGAGCCGGGCCCACCAGGCGCCCAGGCCCAGGCGGCTGGCGGTGCCGAAGGCGGCGACGGCGATCAGGACGAGGGCTTCCAGCACGTGGTCGTCGACGAAGGGGTTGACCGAGGAGGTGGCGGCGCCGGCGGCGGTGTGCTGGGCCGGCGGGTAGACCGCGAACCACATCATCGCGACCAGGACCACGCCGGAGACCGCCGCGACGCGCAGGCCGACGCCCAGGATCAGGGCGCCGCCGATGCCCAGCAGGCCGAGCATGAACGCCCAGTCGACGAAGCCGTTGCCGGCCATGGAGTGGAACGCGGACTGGAACGGTCCGACGGCCACATGGCCCAGGAAGCCCTTGGTCGGAGAGCCGCCGTGGATCCAGGCGTTCTTGGAGGACGTGGAGTAGTGCAGGCCGAAGGCCTTGTCCAGGAAGGCCCACAGGAAAATGAAGCCCACGCCGATGCGCAGCGCGGCGATGGACGCCTCCTTCGCCTCGACGGCGGCCGTCGACCGCTCGGTGGCGATCGACGCCTTCGCCGAACGCCGCGTGAAGTGGAACCGACCGGTCAGGTGGGCCCCACCGTGCTCTGTGCTCATCGCGCTGTCTCCCATCAGGGGTCTGAATTCGCCGTCCCGTGTTGTCTCACCACGGAGTGTGGCCGACCGGCCGGGCGGCGGTACCGTGCCGAAAGTCCCGACTGTCAGGGCCGATGGTCATGACGGACCGGACGGGAGTGTCCGCGGTGCCGATCTCGCGCACCGGTCCCGACCAGGGTCCTGACTCCCTCGTCCACGGTGTCCTTCGGCACTGGTCGCCCCCTCCGCGGGCGGAGCTGACTGGGTGTCATGGGAATCAGAAGGATCACATGCCCGGAATCCGGGCTGTTGTCGGCACGCCGCCGCGCCTGCGCGCTGGCGGTCCTTTGCGTGTCGCTGCTGGTGGTGTCGCTCGACAACACCATTCTGAACATCGCGCTGCCGGCCCTGGTCGTCCAACTGCACGCCACCTCGACCCAGCTGCAGTGGATCGTCGACGCCTACGCGGTGGTGTTCGGCGGCCTGCTGCTGGTCGCCGGCAGCCTGGGCGACCGGATCGGGCGCAAGCGGGTGTTCCTGGCCGGGCTGCTCGGCTTCGGCGCCGGGTCGGCCGGATCGGCGTTCGCCACCGGCGTCGACGCCCAGGTCGTCTCGCGGGCGGTGATGGGCCTGGGCGCGGCCGCCGTCATGCCGGCCACACTGTCGATCATCATGGACCTGTTCCGGGACGACCGCGGCCGGGCGCGGGCCATCGGCCTGTGGTCGGCGACCAGCGGCCTGGGGATCGCCATCGGCCCGATCGCCGGCGGCTGGCTGCTGGCCCGCTTCTGGTGGGGCTCGGTGTTCTTCGTCAACATCCCGTTCGTGGTCCTGGGCGCGGTGGCCGCACTGGCGCTGGTACCGGAGTCGCGGGACACCGAACGCCGGCGGCTCGACCCGGTGGGGGCGGCGGCTTCGGTGGCCGGACTGTCCGGACTGTTGTGGGCGGTCATCGAGAGTCCACAACAGGGCTGGCACTCGCCGATGGTCCTGGGCGCCGGCACGGCGGCCCTGGCGGTCCTGGGTTTCTTCGTGTTCTGGGAACGGCGCACGGCCAGCCCGATGCTCGTGCTGGATCCGTTCGGCGATCGCCGGTTCTCGGTGTCGGTGACGGCGGTGGCGTTCGCGGTGTTCGTCCTCATGGGCACGATGTTCCTGCTCACCCAGTACCTCCAGTTCGCCCTGGGCTATTCGCCGATGGCGGCCGGGCTGCGGATATTGCCGGTCGCCGGGGTCGTCGCGGTCGCCGCCCCCGCCTCGACGGCGCTGGACCGGTGGTTCGGCACCAAGGCGGTCGTGGCCTCGGCGCTGGCCTGCCTGGCCGGCGGGTTGTGGGTCCTGGCGGGGACGACCCCCGGCGACGGATTCGCCCACGCGCTGCCCGGGCTGCTCCTGCTGGGCCTGGGCGCGGGGTCGGCGATCGCCCCGGCGACCGCCGCGATGGCCGCGACGCTGCCGCGCGACCGCGCCGGCGTCGGATCGGCGACCAACGGCTCGGCCCTGCAGATCGGCGGCGCGCTCGGAGTCGCGGTGTTCGGATCGCTGCGGGGACCCAGGGCTGTTCGACCTGTTCCACGCCTGGGACTGGTGGGCGTGACGACACGCCGCCGCTGATTCAGCGGGTGCGGAGCCAGATGATGGTGGAGACGAGCTGGATTCCGGCCTGGTAGCGGGTGCTGAGCTTGTCGTAGCGGGGGGCGAAGCCTCTGAACTGCTTGAGTTTGGAGAAGCAACGCTCAACCGTGTTGCGGATCTTGTATGTGGGCTTGTCGAATCCGGTCGGTCGGCCACCGGCGCTGCCCTTGTCGACCGTGCGCGCCGGCCCGCGAGGCCTAGGCACCGCGACGGCCTCCAGCGCGGCCTGGGCGTGGGCGATGTCAGAGGCCTGACCTTCGGTGACCACGAAGCCCAGCGGGCGGCGGCGGGCGTCGGCCACCGGGTGGGTCTTGGTCGTCAGTCCGCCGCGCGAGCGCCCGAGCCCGTGATGGTCAGGTTCGGGGTGTACCGCCGCTTGCGCGGTCGGGGGACTTGTCGACTCGACAGCTCCGCCCCTTTTTGCGCTCCGGCTTACACCGTCTGCCACGGCCCATACCGCTCGGGCACACCGCCACCGGCATGTCACCACGACCACTCACAGGTCCGTTCACGAATCGATCAACGAGCAGAGCCATTCACCAGACACGGCCTAGCCCAAGTACGAGCGGTAGAGCCTGACATCCTCGTGCCACGCGACAGAGTTGACCTGGGCGGAGACACGTTCGATCAGGCTCGCGTCATGGTCCGACGCGTCGGCGAACTGCAGACCGAGGAACACGTCCTCGGTGAAGATCGCCGCGTCGAAGGCCCCGGCCGCCTTGAGCGCCAGGAAGACTCGAACGAACACCCGGCAGAACAGATCGTCCACGAAGGTCTGCAGCTCCGCAGGCGGAGCATCATCGGCAAGAACCACGTCCTCGAAGTCGCCGTGGTACAGCACGTCGTAGAACTCGTCGATGAGCTGGTCCGCAGGCACAAGCGACTCGGCATCCATGTAGATGAAGCTCCACTCGTCGGCGCAAACCAGATTCGCGAACCCAGCACGCTGATCGCGCTCGCGGGCGTTGTTCGCCCTGTCGAGCGCCTCGGATGTCTGGGCGGCGAACCCCACACCCGTACACCCGGACGTGGAGTACAGGCAGAAGGCGTAAACCTGCTCCCCGGCAGCGTCGCGTGAAAGGGTCTCGATGCATGCGACGGCCGCCGACAGCAGGGCCTGCTCCAGGTCGTCGACGAATTGATCTGTTCGCATCCACTTCCTCGCATACGGATTGTCCAAGGGCTGCCCAGGCCGGCACAAACCGCCTACTGGGCCGCCAGTGACTCCAGCAGGTCCAGCTTGGCAGTGCGCGCCCACATCAGCATCGGCGGCCGCTTGGTCTCTCTAACCGCCCCAGCCGCGGTCAAGCCGCGTGCCGGAGCGGCAGGCGGACCGGCTCCTCATGCGGCGCCCTGATCGGCACCTCGATAGGACGCGGCGCGGCCGGCCCGACCCGAGCCGCGCCGGACCGCCGGTCCGGGAGCAGCAGGCCGCCGGCGAAACCGAGGGCGGCCCCGATCAGGAACTCGCCGTACCTGGAAGCCAGGGGCCGGCTCGTCGTGCTTCTCATCGCTTGGACACCTCATGTGTTCGAACTCTGTGATGGCTCACTTCGCCGACGACACCGGCGGTCATCGGAAGCGGCAGGTCACGGCAGGCAGTTCAGCGCGCAGCACCGGATCAGGCACGGGCGAGCCCGGAGGGCTCAGGCAGTGGTGAGCGCCGTCGGAGCCGACGAGCAGCGGAGGCGGCGCCTCCCGGCTCGGCTTCGGCGGCCGGCGCAGTTTCGGTCTGGCGGCCCTGCCGGGTGGCGGCGGCCGCTGCCCCCCGGGCTAGCGGCCGTCGCCACCTTTCGATGCGGTCAGCTCTTCTTCGCCTTCGGCTCGGTCGCCTTGGCCGTGGCCGGCTGCGATTCGCCCGCGACGGGGATCTTGCGGGTGGCGGCCTTCTGCGGCTGCGCGACCGGGACCCGCATGGAGAGGATCCCACCGACGTAGGAGGCGGTGATCTCCTCCTCCAGGGCGCCGGCCGGGAGCCGCACGGAGCGGCTGAACGCGCCGTAGCGGAACTCGCTGTGCCGCTTGTCGTGCTTCTCGGACGAGCGCTCGGCCAGGATGGTCAGCGTGCCCTCGGAGACCACCAGCTCGACGTCGTGTTCGGGGTCGATGCCGGGCATCTCGGCGGACAGCACGTAGGTGCCGTCGTGCTCGAAGCGGTCCTCCACGCGGATGGGGTGGAAGTCCAGCTTCGGACGCCAGTCCAGCATCGCGAACGGGTCGAACCAGTCTCGCAGGTCCGGAAGCGGGACGAACTGGTTGCGGCGGCTGATCTCGGTCATAGGCGGCTCTCCTTTCGATGGGGTGGTTCGGACGGTTATCAGACAACTCCTATGAAGCAGCGCATAGCAGGGCCGAACGACCCGATGTCAGTGGTCTTTCTCCCCTGGGCCGGACCCGCCGTGACCGTCTTACTCCGGGGGACGGCGTGATCCGTGAGAGTCGGGACCTTCGGCCCTGTGGACATCGGGTCTCCGTCCTCTGAGCAGGGCACGGGACGCGCGCCACATTGACGCTATGAGCACTGTCGTACCCGAACCAGCCGCACAGCGTCAGCCGCGGCGGGCGGTGATCACCGCCGACGCCCTCCAGGACCTCATCACCGCGCTGCGGACCGCGGGCCTGCGGCCGGTGGGCCCGACGGTCCGCGACGGCGCGATCGTCCTGGACGAACTGGGGTCGGCGGCAGACCTGCCGCACGGCCGCGGTTCGGCGACGGCGCCCGGAGCGTACCGGCTCGTGGAGCGCGAGGACGGAGCGGTGTTCGGCCACTCGGCCGGGCCGCAGTCGTGGAAGCAGTTCCTGCACCCCGCCCGGCGCCTGCTGTTCAGCGCCGACCGGGATCCGGCCACCGGTGACTTCATCCCCGAGCCGGAGGACAGCGAACCGGTCCACTACGCCTTCATCGGCGTGCGGCCCTGCGATCTGGCCGCCGTCAAGATCCTGAATCGGGCGCTGCGCCGTGCACCGGACGCCGATCGCGGGCCGTTCATCGTCGCCGTGGAGTGCACCGAGCCCGGCGCGACCTGCTTCTGCGCGTCGGCCGGGACCGGTCCGGGGTGCGCCGACCGCTCCGGCGAGTTCGATCTGGCGCTGGTGGAGCTCGTCGGCGAGCCCGCACACCGGTTCCTGGTCACCGTGGGCAGCGAGCGCGGCGACGCGATCTTGGACGCGGTGCCGCACGGACCGGTCCCCGACGGGCTCGTCCAGAGGGCACGGGCCGCCGTCGCCGCCGCCGCGGGCCGCATGGGCCGCACGCTGCCGGCCACCGACCTGCGGGTGCTGCTGGCGCGCTCGGCGGACGCCGAACGCTGGGACGACGTCGCAGCGCGCTGCCTGACCTGCGGCAACTGCACCATGGTCTGCCCCACCTGCTTCTGCACCTCGGTCGAGGACACCACCGACCTGTCCGGCGACCACGCCGAACGATGGGAATCCTGGGATTCCTGCTTCGACATCGACTACTCCTACATCCACGGCGGTTCGGTCCGCACCTCGGCGAAGAGCCGCTACCGCCAGTGGCTCACGCACAAGTTCGGGACCTGGCACGACCAGTTCGGCACCTCCGGCTGCGTCGGCTGCGGACGCTGCATCGCCTGGTGTCCGGTGGGGATCGACGTCACCGAGGAACTGGCGGCGCTGAACGACGGGATCGACCGGATCGACCGGATCGACCGGATCGGCGGCGCCGAGCAGTCCCTGGAAGAGACGCGGGGATCACGATGACCGCCCCGATGCTGCCCAGGCGCTACCGCGTGACCGAGAACTGCCGGGAGAACGCGGACACCAGAACCCTGTCTCTGGCGCCTGTCGACGAACCGCTCCCCCGCTTCGCCTCGGGCCAGTTCACGATGGTGTACGTCTTCGGCGTGGGCGAGATCCCGCTGTCGGTCAGCGGCTCGCCCCTGGTGCGTGACCAGACCTTGGTCCACACCGTCCGAGCGGTCGGCGCGGTCTCCGCGGCGCTGTGCCGGGCCGAGCCCGGAACCGTGATCGGGGTCCGGGGCCCGTTCGGGACCAGTTGGGACGTGGGACGTTCCCGCGGCCGGGATCTGTTGTTCATAGCGGGCGGTATCGGGCTGGCACCGCTGCGTCCGGCGCTGTTGGAAGCCCTCGCCTCGCGCCGCGACTACGGGCTCGTCTCGGTGGTCGCCGGCGCCAAGACCCCGCCGGAGCATCTCTTCGGCGTCGAGGACGAGTGCTGGCGCGCCAACGGAGTGGCGGTGCTGCGCACCGTCGACCGGCGGCAGACGGATCCGTGCACCGGTCTGCCGCGGCCGTGGACCGGTTCGACCGGCCTGGTGACCGAGGTGCTGCCGCGGGTGCGGCTGCGTCCGGGGCGGACCACCGCCTACCTGTGCGGCCCCGAGGCGATGATGACGCACACCGGCGCCGCCTTGATCCGGCTCGGTCTGCGTCCGGAGGACATCGAGCTGTCCCTGGAGCGGAACATGCGCTGCGGCGCGGGCCTGTGCGGACACTGCCAGCTCGGCCCGGACTTCGTCTGTCTGGACGGCCCGGTGACCACCTACGACCACGCCGAGCCGCTGCTCGCGGTTCCAGAGCTGTGAAAGGGCAGACCATGACCGGCAAGCCCCGACTGGCCGTGTTCAAGTTCGCCTCCTGCGACGGCTGCCAGCTGACCCTGCTGGACTGCGAGGACGAGCTCTTGGCGCTGGCCGACACCCTCGAGATCGCGCACTTCACCGAGGCCACGCGGACCTCGTTGCCCGGCCCGTACGACCTCGCCCTCGTGGAGGGCTCCATCACCACCCCCGAGGACGCCGAGCGGATCGAACGGGTACGCGCCGACTCCCGGTTCCTGGTGGTGCTCGGCGCGTGCGCAACCGCCGGCGGGATCCAGGCGCTGCGGAACTTCGGCGACGTCCGCGGGTTCACCGAGACCGTGTACGCCCGGCCCGACTACATCAGCACGCTGGAGCACTCCACGGCGATCGCCGATCATGTGCCGGTCGACTTCGAGCTGCGCGGCTGTCCGATCGACCGCGGCCAGCTGCTCGAGGTGATCACCGCGTATCTGGCCGGCCGCAAGCCCCGGATCCCGGACCGCAGCGTCTGCTATGAGTGCAAGGCCCGCGGAGTCGTGTGCGTGAGCGTCGCCGACGGCACGCCCTGCCTGGGGCCGGTGACGCACGCCGGATGCGGCGCGATCTGCCCGGCGTTCCGGCGCGGCTGCTTCGGCTGCTTCGGGCCGGCGCGTGAACCCAACACCCCCGCGCTGGTCCGGCTGCTTCGGGAGCAGGGCGAGGCCCCGGAGCACATCGCGCGGGTGTTCCGAACCTTCAACGCCGCCAGTCCCGCGTTCCGGGCGGCAGCCGAGTCCGTCGACGACCCCGATCGGGAGGTTCGGTCATGACACACCGGCACGAGCGCACGCTGCGCGTGGGATCCCTGGCCCGCGTCGAGGGCGAGGGCGCGATGCACGTCCGGTTGGACGCCGGCGGCCGCGTCCGGGAGGCGCGGCTGGAGATCTACGAGCCGCCGCGGTTCTTCGAGGCCTTCCTGGCCGGGCGCGCGTACACCGAGGCGCCGGACATCACCGCGCGGGTGTGCGGCATCTGCCCGGTGGCCTACCAGATGAGCGCTTGTCTGGCGATGGAGGACGCGTGCGGGGTGACGGTCGGCGGGCAACTGGCCGAGCTGCGCCGGCTGCTGTACTGCGGGGAGTGGATCGAGAGCCACGCGCTGCACGTCCACCTGCTGCACGCCCCGGACTTCCTGGGGTACGCGAGCGGGATCGACATGGCTCGTGAGCACCGGGCGGACGTCGAACGGGGCCTGGAGATCAAGAAGACCGGCAACGCCCTGATGGCGCTGGTGGGCGGCCGGGCGATCCACCCCGTCAACGTCCGAGTCGGCGGGTTCCACCGGGTCCCCTCGCGGTCAGAGCTCGCACGGTTCGCACCGGAGCTGCGGCGGGCGCTGGAACTCGCGCTGGAGACAGTGATCTGGGTGGCCGGGTTCGACTTCCCCGCGGCCGAGGCCAAGCACCGGCTGCTGGCGGTGGCGCAAGGCGACCGGTATCCGATCGACGGCGGCCAGGGCATCGCGACCGACGCCGGATACGGCTTCAGGACCGCCGACTTCGAGGACTACGTGTTCGAACACCAGGTCCCGCACTCCACGGCCCTGCACGCCGAACTCGCCGACGGCAGCACCTACCTGACCGGTCCGCTGGCCCGCTACAGCCTGCACTCGGCGAAGCTGACCCGGCACGCCGCCGCCGCGGCCCGCGCGGCCGGCCTCGACGCCGAGTGCCGGAACCCGTTCCGGAGCATCATCGTGCGCGCGGTGGAGACCGTGTACGCGATCGAGGAAGCCCTGCGGATCATCGATGCCTACGAACCGCCGGAACGGCCGTGGGTGGCGGTGCCGCCGCGCGCCGGCCGGGGTCACGGTGTCACCGAAGCCCCGCGCGGCCTGCTGTACCACCGGTACGACATCGCCGCGGACGGCACCATAACCCAGGCGCGGATCGTGCCGCCCACCGCACAGAACCAGGCCGCGATCGAGGCTGAGCTGTGCGAACTGCTGGAGGCGCACCAGGGGCTCGGGGATGCGGAGCTGACCGACCTGTGCGAGCGGGCGATCCGCAACCACGACCCGTGCATCTCATGCTCCGCACACTTCCTCGAACTGCACCTGGAGCGATCATGAAGTCCGCCGGAACACCGATCGTGATCGGCGTCGGTGAGGAGTTCCTGCACGACGACGGCGCGGGCCCGGCGGTGGTCGCACAGCTCCGCGAGCTGGCCGCCGCCCACCTGGTGCCGCCGGACACCCGGCTCGAGGTCTGTTTCGGCGAGCCGACCGAGTTGATCGAACTGTGGCGGGACGCGCAGGTGGCGATCGTGGTCGACGCGGCCGTCCCCGACGCCGGGGCCGGGCTCGCGGCCGGCGAGGTGGTGCGCTGGGAACCGGGGCACGGCAGCGGCGGCACGGGCCGAGCCGGCGCCGCCGCCCTCCGGGTCACCGCGGCGCTCGGCCCGGCCGCCGGCCACGCGCTGGGACCCGGTGCCGCGCTCGCCCTGGCGAACGTCCTGGACCGGGTGCCCGAACGCCTGGTGCTGTACGCCGTCGTCGGCACCGACTTCAGTCTCGGCCCGGGTCTGTCCGAACCCGTCGCCCGAGCCGTGGACACCGTGGCCCACGACATCGCCGACGAACTCCGGCGGGAGGGTCTTTCGGCCCGGTCCGACCGGGAACTCCTGTCCTGGTCCGACGACGCCCCTGGACCGAGGCTGAAACCATGAGCAGCGACGTCGACTCCCCGCCTGCCGCCGCGGCGGCGGCACGGCACTGGCAGGTGCGCGGCACCGTCCAAGGCGTGGGGTTCCGGCCCTTCGCCCACCGGCTGGCGACCGAACTCGGACTGTCCGGGTCGGTGCGCAACCGCGCCGGAGTCGTCGAGATCGACGCCTTCGGCCCGCCCGAGGCGCTGGCGGAGTTCCGAACCCGGCTCAGTGCCGAGGCGCCGCCGCTGGCCGCGATCACCGCGATCGTCGAGAGCCGGCCCGGAGTCGCGGCCCCGCCCGAAGCCGCCGCCGGCTTCACCATCCAGGCCAGTGCCGACCTCGGCGGCGACGGCCGCGCGCCCGCCGAGGTCGCGCCCGCCGAGATCCCACCCGACGCAGGCCTTTGCGACGCGTGCCGTGCCGAAGTCCTCGACCCGGCCGACCGCCGGCACCGCTATCCGTTCACCAACTGCACGGCCTGCGGCCCGCGCGCCACGATCATCGACGACCTCCCCTATGACCGCGCCCGCACCAGCATGGCCGGCTTCCCGCTGTGCCCCCGCTGCCGCGCCGAGTACCTGGACCCGGCGGACCGCCGCTTCCACGCCGAACCGATCGCCTGTCCGGAGTGCGGCCCCCAGGCGGCCTGGTACTCCCGCCCCGGTTTCCCGGACGTCTCCGAAGCCGTCGGCGAGACGGCGCTGAGCCTGGCCGCGCAACGCCTCGCGGCCGGCGGCGTCATCGCCGTCAAGGGCCTGGGCGGCTACCAGCTGGTGTGCGACGCCACCGACCCCGGCGCCGTCGCCCGGCTGCGCGAGATCAAACACCGTCCTGACAAGCCGTTCGCCGTGATGGTCCCGGATCTGGCCGCGGTGCGGGCCCTGGCCTGCGTCACCAGGACCGAGGAGAACCTCCTGGCCGGTGCGGCGCGCCCCATCGTGCTGGTCCGCCCCTGGCCGGTCGGAGTCCCGGCCCTGGCTCCCGGGGTGGCGCCGGACGCGCCCCGGCTGGGCCTGTTCCTCCCGACCACCGCGCTGCACCTGCTCCTGCTGCTCGAGGCCGGTCGTCCGCTGGTCGTCACCAGCGGGAACACCGCCGATGCCCCGATCATCGTCGACGACCGGATCGCGGCCGGGACCCTCGCCCCGGTCTGCGACGGCGTCCTGGCCCACGACCGCCCGATCCGCGCGCGGTATGACGACTCGGTGGCGCGGGCCGTGCACGAGCGGACGACCGTGATCCGGCGCGCGCGGGGCTTCGCACCGGCCGCCCTCGGCCTGCCGATCGCCTCACCGGAGCCGCTGCTGGCCGTGGGCGCGCACCTGAAGCACACCTTCACCCTGGCCATCGGGGCCCGCGCGTTCGTCGGCCCGCACACCGGCGACCTGTCCGACCTGGCGGCTCTGGAGGCGTTCGACGAGGCCGCCGAACACATGCAGCGCGTCCACCGCGTCCGTCCGGAGACCGTTGTGCACGACCTACATCCGGAGTATCTGTCCACCAAGATCGCAGCCGCCATCGGGAATCCGGACCGGCGGATCGCGGTCCAGCACCACCACGCCCACATCGCGTCCTGCGCCGCCGAGCACGGCATTACCGACCCGGTCCTGGGAGTCGCCTACGACGGACTGGGCTTGGGCGCCGACGGAACCCTGTGGGGCGGCGAGGTACTCCTGGCGGACCTGCGCGGCTTCCGCCGACTGGCCCGGTTCGGCACCGCCCCGATGCCCGGCGGCGAGGCCGCGGTGCGCCATCCGCTGCGCATGGCCCTGGGCTATCTGGCCGGCGGTGAGGACCTGGGCGGCCGCCGGCCGGATCCGGCGACGGTCGCCGCCGCGCTGGCCGGGATCGCGGACCGGGAGCCCAAGTACGACACGGTGCTGCGGCTGGCGCTGTCCGGGACCGGCTCGCCGCGGGCCTCCAGCGCCGGACGGCTCTTCGACGCCGCCTCGGCCCTGCTCGGGCTCTGCGACCACGTCTCCTACGAGGGACAGGCCGCCGTGACCCTCGAAGCCGCCTCCCAAGGCGTGCTCGCCGATCCGCTGCCGTGGCGGATCGTCGAACGTGACGGCCTGTGGGTCCTGGACTGTATGACGACCCTGACCGCTTTGCTCACGCACCGCCTGGAGGGCGCCGAGATCCCCGAACTGGCCGCCGCCTTCCACGAGGCGCTCGCGCTGGCCACGGCGGACCTGGTCCACAAGTGCGCGGCCGACACCGGGGTCCGTACCGTCTGCCTGTCCGGCGGCGTGTGGCAGAACAACCGGCTCACCGAGGCCGTCGCCGCCGGGCTGGAAGGCGAGGGATACCGGGTCCTGATCAACCAGCGGGTGCCGTGCAACGACGGCGGCATCAGCTTCGGACAGGCCGCGATCGCCGCGGCGCGGCTCGCGGAACGCTGAGGAGAACGCCATGTGTCTGGCCATCCCCGGGCGGCTGGAGAGCGTCGAGCCGGCCGACCCCTTCCCGACCGGCACCGCCGACTTCGGCGGCATCCGCAAGCAGGTGTGCCTGGTGTTCGTCCCCGAGGCCGCGATCGGCGACTACGTGCTGGTCCACGTCGGCTTCGCCATCGGCGTGATCGACGAGGCCGAGGCGCTGCGCACCCTGGCGGTGCTGCGCGCCATGGGCGACGTGGTGGAGACCGAACTGGCCGGCGGTGTGTCGTGAAGTACCTGGACGAGTACCGCGACCCCGCGCTGGCCCGTCGGCTGCTCGCCGAGCTCGGCGCGGTGGCGACCCGGCCCTGGCGCCTCATGGAGGTCTGCGGCGGACAGACCCACACCCTGGTCCGCCAAGGGATCGACGAGCTGCTGCCGGCCGGGATCCGGATGATCCACGGCCCCGGCTGCCCGGTGTGCGTGACCCCGGTGGCGGTGATCGACCGCGCCCTGGAGCTGGCGGCCACCCCCGACGTGGTGTTCACCAGCTTCGGCGACATGCTGCGCGTGCCCGGCACCTCGACCAGCCTGCTGCAGGTCAAGGCGGCCGGCGGCGACGTGCGAGTGGTCTACTCCCCCGCCGACGCGGTCCGGATCGCCGCCGCCGAGCCGCGGCGCCGCGTGGTGTTCCTGGCGGTCGGCTTCGAGACCACGGCCCCGGCGAACGCCGCGGCCGTCCTGCTGGCCGAGTCCCTGGGCCTGACCAACTTCAGCATGCTGGTGAGCCACGTGCTGGTGCCGCCGGCGATCACGGCGATCCTGGAGGATCCGGAGTGCCTGGTGGACGGGTTCCTGGCCGCCGGCCACGTCTGCTCGGTCATGGGGTACACCGAGTACGAGCCGATCGCCGCGCGATACCGGGTACCGCTGGTGGTCACCGGGTTCGAACCGCTGGACCTGCTGGAAGGCATCCTTATGGCGGTGCACCAGCTGGAGTCCGGCCGGCACGAGGTCGAGAACCAGTACGCACGCGCGGTCCACCGGGACGGAAACCAGGTGGCGCAGGAGGCGATACGCCGTGTCTTCCGGGTCGCGGACAAGGAATGGCGCGGTATCGGTTCGATCCCCGACAGCGGGCTGGTGCTCGCCGACGGATACGAACGCTTCGACGCCGCGCTGTGGTTCCCCTCCGGTCCCCGCAGCCCCGAGTCCGCGTCCGAATGCATCGCCGGCCAGATCCTCACCGGGGTGAAGACTCCGACCGACTGCCCCGCTTACGGCACGCGCTGCACGCCCCGCCATCCCCTGGGCGCGCCGATGGTCTCCTCGGAGGGCACCTGCGCGGCCTTCTTCTCGGCGGGAAGAACCGCCGCCGCTCCATCGCCGGCTCTGAACGCGGCGACCAGTTAGGAGGGACACACCGCCATGACCGCCAGCCCCTTGTTCACCGCGTGTCCGGCACCCACCGCCGAGACCGAGCACGTTCTGCTCGGCCACGGCTCAGGCGGCCGGCTCTCCGCCGAACTGCTCAGCGAGGTGATCCTGCCGGGGTTCGGCCTGGCCGGCTCCGCGGGCCGGCCTCTGGAAGACGCCGCCGTGCTGCCGTTGCCCACGGCCGAGATCGTGATGAGCACCGACTCCTTCGTCGTCGACCCGCTGTTCTTCCCCGGCGGGGACATCGGTTCGCTCGCCGTCCACGGCACGGTCAACGACCTGGCCATGATGGGGGCGGTGCCGGTGGCGCTGGCGGTGGCGTTCATCGTCGAGGAGGGCTTCGGCATGCGGGAGCTGGGACGGATATCCCAGTCGCTGGGCCGGGCCGCGCACGCCGCCGGCGTGAAGGTGGTGACCGGGGACACCAAGGTCGTCGGGCGCGGCGCCGCGGACCGGCTGTTCATCACCACCACGGGGCTGGGTGTGCGCATGCCGTTGGCGCGCCCGTCGGCCGGCCGGGTGCGGCCCGGCGACGTGCTGCTGTTGTCCGGCCCGATCGGCCTGCACGGTGTCACGATCCTGTCCACCCGCGACAGCCTGGGCTTCGAAACCGAGATCGGCTCCGATTCCCAGCCGCTGCACCGGGTCGTCGCGGCCGCGGTGGCCGCCGGCGGCGACGGGGTGCGCGCCCTGCGGGACCCGACCCGCGGCGGCGTGGCCTCGGCGCTCAACGAACTCGCGGCCGCCTCCGGGGTGGGCGTGCTGGTGGAGGAGACCGCGCTGCCGGTGCCGGAGCCGGTGTCGGCGGCCTGCGACCTGCTCGGCCTGGACGTGCTGCACGTGGCCAACGAGGGCTGCCTGCTGGCGTTCGTCGCCCCGGACAAGGCCGACGCGGTGCTGGCGGCGATGCGGTCGCGCCCGGAATCGCCCGGGGCGGTGCGGATCGGGCAGGCAGTGGCCGAGCATCCGCGCCGGGTGGTGGTGCGCACCGGGATCGGCGCGGAGCGGGTGCTCGACATGCTGGTCGGCGAGCAGCTGCCACGGATCTGTTGAACGGGTCGTGGAACGGCGACCAGAGGACCCCGACCTCTGGTCGGGGTCCTCTGGTTCCTGCGGGGCCTGATATCTCCAGCCTCAGAACGCCGGCAGCCCCGCCGCGGCGAACCGGTCCCGGGCCCGGCGTACCTGGTCGGGCGTCGGGGTCGGGGTGTCGGCCAGCGGGAACCGGATGCCCAGAGCCCGGTACTTCGCCGCGCCGAGCTTGTGGAACGGCAGGACGTCGACCCGCTCGACGTTGCCCAGCGAGGCGGCGAAGCGCGCCACGCCCGAGACGTTCGCGGCGCCGTCGGTCAGGCCCGGCACCAGGACGTACCGCAGGTGCACAGGGACGGCACGCTCGGCCAGACGCCGGGCGAAGACCAGGGTCGGATGCAGCTCGCCGCCGGTCAGCCGGCGGTACAGCGCGCGGTCCCAGGACTTGATGTCCAGCAGGACCAGACTCGTCGCCGCCAGCAGCTCCTCGTCGGCGCGCACTCCCAGGTATCCCGAGGTGTCCAGCGCGGTATGCAGCCCCAGGCCGCGGAACCCGTTCAACAGCGCGGCCGTGAAGCGCGGCTGAAGCAGCGGCTCGCCGCCGCTGACCGTGGCCCCGCCGCCGCAGGCCCGGATGAACGGGACGAAGTCCGCGGCCTTGGCCACCAGCTCGGCGGAGCTGGTAGAGGTGCCGTCGCGCATCCGCCAGGTCTCAGGGTTCTGGCAATATCGGCAGCGCAACGGGCAACCGGCGGTGAAGACGGTGAACCGGGTTCCCGGCCCGTCGACGCCGGTGCTCAGGTCCCAGCTGCTGACCGAGCCGACCACGGCCTCGGCGGGCTTGGCGCCGGCCGTGGCCGTGGTCCCGACCGGGAGTCCGGTGGCGGTCATAGGGGTTCACGCCTTCTCGTGGAAGGTACGGCTGATCACGTCGAGCTGCTGCTCCCGCGTCAGCCGCACGAAGTTGACGGCGTAGCCGGAGACCCGGATGGTCAGCTGCGGGTACTTCTCCGGATGCTCCATGGCGTCCACCAGCGTCGCGCGGTCCAGCACGTTGACGTTCATGTGGAATCCGCCGCAGGAGAAGTAGCCGTCCAGGATCCCGGCCAGGTTCACCGCCCGCTCGGCGTCGGCCCGGCCCAGCGCCGCCGGGACGATCGAGGCGGTCAGCGAGATCCCGTCCAGCGCCTGGTCGTACGGGAGCTTGGCGACCGACACCGCCGCGGCGACCAGGCCGTGGGTGTCGCGGCCGTTCATCGGGTTCGCGCCCGGCGAGAACGGCGTCCCGGCCCGGCGGCCGTCCGGGGTGTTGCCGGTCTTGTGGCCGTAGACGACGTTGGAGGTGATGGTCAGCACCGACTGGGTGTGCCGCGCGTTCCGGTACGTCGGGTGCTGACGGACCTTCGCCATGAATCGCTCGACCAGGCCGACCGCGATGGCGTCGGCGCGCTCGTCCCCGTTGCCGTAGGCCGGGAAGGCGCCCTCGGTCGGGAAGTCGACCGCGAGGCCGCTCGCGTCCCGGATCACTTTCACCCGCGCGTGCTTGACCGCCGACAGCGAGTCGGCCGTGACCGCGAGCCCCGCGACACCGCAGCCCATGAGCCGCTCGACGTCGCTGTCGTGCAGCGCCATCTCAATGCGTTCGTAGGCGTACTTGTCGTGCATGAAGTGGATGACGTTCAGCGCGTGCACGTAGGTCGCGGCCAGCCAGTCGAGCATCGCGTCGAAGGCGGCGTCCAGCTTCTCGTACTCCAGGTACTCCCCGCCGATCGGCTCGAATCCGGGCGCGACCGTCTCGCCGCTCATCTCGTCCCGGCCGCCGTTGATCGCGTACAACAGAGCCTTGGCCAGGTTGACCCTGGCGCCGAAGAACTGCATCTGCTCCCCGACCGCCATGGCCGACACGCAGCAGGCGATCGCGGTGTCGTCGCCGAAGCGGGGCCTGATCAGGTCGTCGGACTCGTACTGGATGGAGCTGGTGTCGATGGAGACCCGTGTGCAGAACTCCTTAAAGCCGGCCGGGAGGTCCGGGGACCACAGCACGGTGAGGTTGGGCTCCGGCGCCGGACCGAGGTTGTAGAGCGTCTGCAGGAACCGGAAACTGGTGCGGGTCACCAGCGGCCGGCCGTCCTCGCCGATACCGCCGATGGACTCGGTGACCCAGGTCGGGTCGCCGGAGAACAGCTCGTCGTACTCCGGGGTGCGCAGGAAGCGCACGATCCGCAACTTGATGACGAAGTCGTCGACGATCTCCTGCACCTGCTGCTCGGTGAGCCGGCCGGCGGCGAGGTCCCGCTCGAAGTAGACGTCGAGGAAGGTCGAGACGCGGCCCAGCGACATCGCCGCGCCGTTCTGCTCCTTCACCGCGGCCAGGTAGCCGAAGTACAGCCACTGCACCGCCTGACGGGCGTCGGCGGCGGGCCCGCTGATGTCGAAGCCGTAGGACGCGGCCATCTCCTTGAGCTCCTCCAGAGCCCTGGTCTGTTCGGCCAGTTCCTCCCGCGCCCGGATCGTCTCCTCGTCGGCCCAGCGCGCGTCCAGAACGGCCCGGTCGGCGCGCTTGGCCGCGATGAGCCGGTCCACGCCGTACAGCGCCACGCGCCGGTAGTCGCCGATGATGCGGCCACGGCCGTAGGCGTCCGGCAGCCCGGTGATGATCCCGGCCCGGCGGGCCGCGCGGATCTCGGGGGTGTAGGCGTCGAAGACCCCGTCGTTGTGCGTCTTGCGGTACTTGGTGAAGATCTCCTGGACGCGCGGATCCGGGGCGATCCCGTACGCCTTCAGGCCGGCGGCCACCAGGCGCCAGCCGCCGTTCGGCATGATCGCCCGCTTGAGCGGGGCATCGGTCTGTAGACCGACGATGATCTCGTGGTCGCGGTCGATGTAACCGGGGGCGTGGGCGGTGATGCCGGCCGGCGTGCTCGCGTCGACGTCGTACACGCCGCGGGCGCGTTCGACCACGAACATCTCCCGCAGCCGCCCCCACAACGCGGCGGTCCGCTCCGTGGAACCGGCCAGGAACCCGCCGTCGCCGAGGTAGGGCGTGTAGTTCGCCTGGATGAACCCGTGCACGTCGATCCCGTCGCACCACGGGCCCGCGGTGAATTCGTCCCAGGCCGTCACAGGAATGTCGGCCACTACAGCGGTCATGTTCCTTGCCTCCTCGCTCGCGGTGCCGGTCACCGGGCACTGTCAGGATCCCGCCACGTCACCGGGTGGACTAGACCAGTCCGACCCGGTCGCACCGGGTCCAACGGCCCTGGCGAACGGCGGACCGCCGGAGCTGTCACTGCCCGGCCAGATCGCGGCGTCGGAACGCCACAGCCGCCACGGCCACCGCCACGACGGCCAGTCCCGTCATGACGGCCGCGCCGACCCAGTTCGGATCGGCGGCCGGCGCGGGAGCGCTGTGGTGCAGGATCGAGGTGTCCAGCACCCAGTGGTCGATCCCTGCGAAGGATCCGAGGATCTGCATCAGGAACGACCAGCCGAGCACCGCGTAGACCGCGACAGCCGTCGCACGCGGAGCGACGGCGTGGACCGCGGTGCCCAGTCCGATCAGCAACAGCGCGGGCGGGACCGTGTTCAGACCGGCCTGGACCATGGTCCCGAATCCGATCCCGGTGTGCTGGCTGGCGGCCCCGGCCCAGGCGGCCAGCCCCGCCACCACACCGCAGATCAGCGCCAGCACGGCGGCGACCGCCACCCGGCACAGCAGCCACCGGGTCCGGCTCACCGGACGCACCAGGAGGTTGTCCACCATGCCGCCGGCCTCCTCGCCGCGCGTGGCGTTCACCACGGTCGCCCCGGCGAAGGCGACCAGGACCGCGACCATCACGAACGCGAAGCCCAAGTAGGACTCGGCCCCGGTGCGATGGGCGCCGAGGCGGGCCAGCGCGTCGTTCACGGCTTTGGATCCGGAGACCGATTCGCTCGCGGACTGGGCGATGAGCCCCAGGAAGAGTCCGCCGACGGCCAGACCCGCGATCCAGCCGTAGGCCAGAGGCCGAGTGAGCCGCACCGCGAGCCCCGCCTGACCGCCCAGCAAACCGGTGCGCGCCTTGGCTGTGTCCGGGTCGGGCAGGACCGCCGCGCCCAGGTCACGCCGATCCGCGACGACGAGTGCGGCCACGCTCAGCACCAGCACCGTGGCCAGCGGCGGGATCAGCGCCACCGGCCGGGACCCGGTGAACGCGTGGAACTGCGCGGGCCAGCCCAGCGGTGTGGCCCACCGGGCCCAGCGCAGACCCGGGGACGCGTCGGCGGCGGCCCGGATCAGGAACGCCGCGGCGAACACGACCGCCGACAGCACACTGGCTTGCCGCCGAGTGGCCGAAAGCTGGCCCATCAGCACTCCCACCGCGACGAACACCGCGGTGATCAGTACCGCCAGCAAGCTCACCATCAGCATCCCGGACGCCGCCACCGGAGGCGTCACCCGGCGGCCGCCCGCCACCGCGACCGCGGCGGCCACGGCGAACAGCGCGGCCAGCCCGGCGCCGAGACCGGCCATCGCCTGTGCCGCGGCCCCGCGTCGCGTGACTTGTCCGGACAGCAGCATCTCCCAGCGCCCGGCCTCCTCCTGACCGCGCAGCGCCGATGTGCCCATGAGCAGCCCGATCACCGCGCCGACCAGCGACAGGAAGCCCAAGGCCCGCCACGCGGTGAACCCGCCGACGGTGTCGAGACCGAACGCCGGGCCGAACAACGCCGCCATGCCCTTGTTCGTGCCCAGGGTCTGCGCGAGCCGCTCCCGAGCTGCCGGCGTGCCGCCGACCGCCTTGTAGGCCAGGGCCGACTCGGCGATGTAGTACCCGTAGGCCAGGCCCCACAACGCACCCCAGCGCACGGCGCGCCGTCCGGTGAGCCAGGCGACCACGGTACGCGGCGAGCGCGTCGGCGACTGGGCCCGAAGCGCCGGAGTCGACGCCCGGTGCAGCGTCGGCAGGCGCGGGCGGTCAGACAGCGAGTGCATCAGTGTTCTCCTCGTGTCGGCCGTAGTGCGCCAGGAACAGCTCCTCCAGCGAGGGCTCCCGGCTGAGCAGTTCGCGCACACCGGTCCCCGACAGCGCCTCCAGCAAAGGCGCGACCGGCCCGGTCATCTGACAGCGCAGCCGGTGGCCCGCGACCTCGACGGCGCTGACGCCGGACACCCCGCTGACGTCCGGCGGCGTGCCGTCGAAGACTGCTTCCACCGAGACCGCGGACAAGTGCTTCATCTCCGCCAAGGCGCCCAGCTCGACCAGCGTCCCGGCCCGCAGAATCCCCACCCGGTCGCACACCGCTTCCACCTCGGAAAGGATGTGGGAGGACAGGAACACCGTCCGACCGGTCTGCTTGGCACGCCGCACACTGTGCCGGAACGCCTGTTCCATCAGCGGGTCCAGCCCGGCGGTCGGCTCGTCGAGGATCAGCAGCTCGGTGCGGGCGGCGAACGCGGCGATGAGGTTGATCTTCTGCCGGTTCCCTTTGGAATACGCCCGGACCTTCTTGGACGGGTCGAAGTCGAACAGCTCCACCAGCTCACGCTGATATCCCAGGTCGACGTCGCCGTGTACCCGGCCCAGCAGGTGCAGCGTCTCGGCGCCGGTAAGCGAGGGCCACAGCGCCGCCTCGCCGGGCACGTAGGCGACCCGCTTGTGCACCTCGACCGCGCGCCGGGCCGCGTCGAGCCCGAACAACTCGGCGCGGCCCGAGGTCGGCCGGATCAGGCCCAGGAACAACCTGATGGTCGTGGTCTTGCCCGCGCCGTTGGGACCGAGGTAGCCCAGCACTTCGCCCTGACCGACCTCCAAGTCCAGGTCACGCAGCGCATCGGTGGTGCCGTACCGCTTGCCGAGCCCGACAGCCCGCATCACTGTTCCGCTCATCACACCCGCTCCAGCCGAGATCGGTGTCCGCCCTGTTCCCGGGCAGTCTGCGCCTGGCCGCAGACCGCGGCCAGGGTCGGTCGATCGCCGTGGACAGGGCCCTTCGGCCCTGGTCGTCGCGGGCAGGTCAGCGCTTCTGTGGGCAGCGAGGACACCGGCTGAAAAGCCACGACACTTCGGAGGGCGACATGAGGATCGGCATCAACGGATTCGGCCGGGTCGGCAGGGTCTTCCTGCGGATCGCCGCCGAGCGCGGCCTGGAGGTGGTGGCGGTCAACGACGCCGCCGACACCGCGACCATGGCCCACCTGTTCGCGCACGACTCCACCTACGGCCGGCCCGCCGCCGAGGTGGCCTACGAGGACGGCACGCTGCTCCTCGACGGCCGCAAGATCCTGATGACCCGGCACACCGAGCCGGAACGCCTGCCCTGGGGCGAGCTCGGCGTGGATCTGGTCATCGAGTCCACCGGACGGTTCCGCACCCGCGAGCAGGCCGCCGCGCACCTGACCGCCGGCGCCCGCAAGGTCCTGATGTCCGCCCCGGCCAAGGGGCCGGTGGACGCGACCATCGTGATGGGGATCAACCAGGAGTTCTACGACCCCCAAGAGCACGACGTGGTCTCCAACGCCTCGTGCACCACCAACTGCGTCGCCCCCATGGTCGACGTCCTGCACCGGCACTTCGGCCTGGTCCACGGCTTCATGACCACGGTCCACGCCTACACCGGCGACCAGCGCCTGCTGGACGCCCCGCACAAGGACCTGCGCCGGGCCCGCTCCGCGGCCGGCAACATCATCCCGACCACCACCGGCGCCGCCAGGACCGTCGGCCTGGTCATCCCGGAGGTCGCCGGGCTGCTGGACGGCGTCGCCGTCCGCGTGCCGGTCCCCACCGGATCGCTGGTGGACCTGGCCGCCGTGCTGCGCCGGCCGGCCGGTGCCGAGGAGGTCAACGCGGCGTTCCAGCAGGAGTCGGAAGACCGGCTGCACGGAGTGCTGCGCATGGCCGGGCAGGGGTTCGTCTCCAGCGACGTCGTCGGCGACCCCGCCTCGTGCGTCTTCGACGCGCCGCTCACCCAGGCCCAGGGCGACCTGGTGAAGGTCTTCGGCTGGTACGACAACGAGTGGGGCTACTGCGCCCGGCTCGCCGACCTGGCCCGGTACATGGGAGACCGGCTCGGGTAGCCGGCACCGGACCGGACATCCGGCCCGATCCGGGACCTTCGGCTCTGTCGCAACCCCTCGGCCGCCCCGAAAGCTGGTTCTGAGGCCACCACTGCCTTCCGAATGATCAGAGCCCGCCATGAGAACCACTGTCGTAGTCGGCTACGACCGCACCCTGCCCAGCGGCAGAGCTCTCCTGGAAGCCGGCCGCGAGGCCGCGTACCGGGACGCGGATATCACCGTCGTCCATGTTCGCCGTCCGGACACAGCCGCTTCCCGCGGAACGGACGCCGCCGAACGCGAAGCGTCAGCCTCTACCGCGTCCTTCGGCGCCGGCGTTCTGCGGCACCACTATCCAGGCCTGACGATCCGCGCCGAGGCCCTCGTGGGAGCCCCGCACGAGGTCCTCGCCTCGGCGGCCCGAGGCGCTGACCTGCTCGTCCTCGGATCCACGGACAGCCCCGACGCCACCGGGCAGATGCTCGGCCCGGTGGCGGAGGAGACGCTGGCCCGCACACCGTGCCCGACCATGGTGGTCCGCAGTGGCGAGCGCTTCCCGCGGGGCGTCGTACTGGTTGCGATCGACCTCGCGGAACGGGCCGAGGAGGTGGTGGACTTCGCGTTCGCCGAGGCCCGCTTCCATGCGGCGCGCCTGCACGCGGTCAGCGCTGTGGAACCGGCTGAGCTGCGCGCGCTCGTCGGTGCGACCGCGCCGGCGCCCGACCCCCGTGCCGGGTCCCGGGTCGCGCTCGACCGGATCCTGGCAGAACGGCAGGAGCGCTGCGTGCGGGTCCAGGCCGGCGGCGAAGTCGTCGCCGGACCGCCGACCTCGGTGCTGACCGCCGCGGCCGCCGGCGCCGACCTGGTCGTCGCCGGTGCCCGCCGACGCCACGGCGAGCATTGCGGCGAGCGCTACGGGGTGCGGATCGGACCGGTGGCACAGGCCCTTCTGCGCGGCACGGCATGCCCGGTGATCATCGTGCCCCACTCCTGACCGGCGACGGCGAAAGGACAAGACCATGAAACCCACCATCGTCGTCGGCTACGACCAGATGCCGCAGACCATGCTCGCCCTGGACGAGGCAGCCGCCGAAGCCGACCGGCGCGCAGGCGTGCTGACCATCGTGCACGCTTTCCAGCGGGCTACTTGGGGGGCCAGACCTGGTACGGAACCGATCTCCGAGCACGCCGCGCACGCCGGCGCGCAGCGGATCGCCGAACGGGGCGCCGACCATGTCCGCTCCCGCCATCCCGGCCTGGAAGTCCGGACCCTCGCGACGGAAGGCTCCACCGCGACCGTCCTCACCGAGGCCGCGCGCGACGCCGATCTGCTGGTGGTCGGATGCCACGCGCACGTCGCCGGACTCGTGCTCGGCTCCGTGGCCGAGCGGGTGGCGACCCGCCCGGGCCGCCCGACCATGATCGTCCGTGGTGGCCGGCACGAGCCGCGGGGCACCGTCCTGGCGGCCGTCGACATCGACAGACCCGCCGACGGAGTGCTGGCCTTCGCGTTCGACGAGGCCCGGCTCCGTCGAACCGGGCTGAAGGCGATCAGCGTTCGGGAATCCTTCTGGCCCCGCACCTACGCCGGCGACACCAGCGGGCTGCGGGCGGCCTCGATCCAGGGCGAGGACAACGCGGACCTGGCCCTGCGGGACCTGCTCAGGCCGTGGCAGGCCGAATACCCCGAGGTCCACGTGCGGCGCGAGCTCGCCGACGGCCCGGCCGCCACGATCCTCATCGCCGCCTCCTCGCACGCCGATGTCATCGTCGCCGGAGCCCACCACCACAGCACGCAGGGCCGGCCCATCGGTGACGCACACGTGGGACCGACCGTCCACCCGCTGCTTCTGCGGGCCGACTGCCCGGTCGTGATCGTGCCCCACGGCCCGGTCCGCGCCGTACCCCGCCCGGCTCGGCAGCCCTCCGCCGACCGGCACGCGCCGGCCCGCTAGATCGCCGGCGAAGGAGCGGGCCGCGGCGCCGACGACGAGCGCTGTCGGCCGGGACCGGAGCCTTCAGCTCAGCGGCACCACGGCGACCGGGCACGTGGAGTAGTGCAGCACCGTGTGCGTGACCGGGCCGATCTGCATCCCGTGGCCTTCGCCGTGCCGCCGGGCGCCGGTGACGAGCACGTCGGCCCGGTGCGAGGCCTCGATCAGGAGCCGGCCGGCCGAGCCGGTGGCGACCTGGTGGAACGGCTCGACCTCGGGGTGCCGGCGCTGGACGGAGTGGATGAGCGCGGACAGCCGGTCCTCGCGTTCGCGCTCGATGGCCGCGATGTCGTCGGCGATGCCCGGGTCCTGCTGGCCGTAGGCCAGGATCCAGGGCTCGTCCCAGACGTGGATCACGGTGAGCCGGGCCTGGCGGCGGGAGGCCTCCAGGAACGCGAACTCCAGGACGGTCTCGCAGGGTTCGTCGATGTCCACCGCCGCCACGATCCGGGAGTGGTCGGCGTCGGTCTCGCCGCGGACCACCAGCACCGGGCAGCAGGCGCCGGCCACGGCCCGCATCGCGGTCGAGCCCACCTGCAGATCGCTGAAGCCGCCCTTGCCGCGACTGCCGACGACCAGCAGTTCGGCGCCGTGGGCGGCCTGCGCCAGGAGCTTGCCGGCCGAACCCACCAGGGCGTAGGGCGTCACCCGGAGCCCGGGACGACGCTTGACGACGCTGTCGGCCCCGTGCTGCGCGGCGGCCTCGGCGGTCTTGCGCGCGGCGTCCTGCGAGTCCGCCGGCGGCACGGACGAGCCGGGAACCACCGGCCGCTGGAACGCGGTGACGACGTTCAGGTCCGCGCCGCGCATCGCCGCCTCGCGGGCCGCCTCGGCCAGCGCGACGTCGCTGTGCGGGGTCTGGTCGTAGCCGACGACGACGGTGCTGTTCATCATTCCTCCACAAGGGCTGAAGCCTGCGCGGCACTCGCGCTGCTCCCACCGTCGCGGCTGCGGCGCCGGCGTCCCAGGGTCCGAAGTCCCGGTCAGGTCAGGCCGATCGACCGCTTCGCGGCCCGGCTCGGTTGTACGACTCTTGAAAGAGAAGAACCCTCGCAAAAGGACCCGGCCATGAGCACAACCATCGATCGCGAAGCACCACTCGTCCGCGACCACCCGGAGCACAACCACGACGCCTACCGAGACGTCCTGCTCGCGGTGCAGCGCGCCCTGGCCGCGAACTGGGACGACGACCAGCCGCGCATCGCGGTGGTCGAGCGCAACGGGATCTCGACCGTCTACGTGAGCACGATCCGGGCCGCGGGATCCGCGGCCCGCCTGGACATCCGGGGCGCGGTCCGAGCCGCCCTGGCTCCGTACTCGTCCCTCGCGCCCTACACCAAGGTCATCTTCCTTCAGCGCGGCGCACCCTAGAACACGATCCCCCGATCGCCCCCCGATCGCCGAAGACAGGACCTTCGGCCCGCCCCGCTCGGCCACGGAAGCCCTAACCTCTCCAGGAGGACACCGAAGCGGACCTGCAGGAGGCGGATTCATGAACGACGGCAAGATCGGCGTGTTCCTGCTGGACGACCACCAGGTCGTACGGCGGGGGCTGAAGGACATGCTGGAGGACGAGCCCGACTTCGAGGTCGTCGGCGAGGGCTCCACCGCCGCCGAGGCCCTGGCCCGGGTCCCGGCGCTGCGGCCGCAGGTGGCCGTGCTGGACGTGCGGCTCCCGGACGGCGACGGCGTCACGGTGTGCCGCGAACTGCGCTCGAAGCTGCCGGAGCTGTCCTGCCTGATGCTGACGTCCTTCGCCGACGAGGAGGCGCTGTTCGACGCCATCATGGCCGGCGCCTCGGGCTACCTGCTCAAGCAGACCCTCGGGCCGGATCTGGTGTCGGCGGTGCGGACGGTGGCCGGCGGCGAGTCGCTGCTGGACCCCAGGCTCGCGGCCAAGGTGATGGCCAAGCTCCGCGCCGCCGACGAGAAGAAGGACCCGCTGGCGCAGCTGACCTCGCAGGAGCACAAGGTGCTGGACCTGATCGGCGAGGGCCTGACCAACCGGCAGATCGCCGAGCGGATGTTCCTGGCCGAGAAGACCGTGAAGAATTACGTCTCCGCGCTGTTGGCCAAGCTCGGTCTGACCAGGCGGGTGCAGGCCGCGGTGATGGTCTCCGAGATCAAGTCCGGACAGACTCGCCACCAGTGAGAACGCGGTGCACCATCGAGAACACGGTGTGAGCACCGCGCTCGGCATCAGTCGTCCAGCGGCACCCGCCACACCAGAACGGTGCCGCCGTCCTCACCGGGTCCGACCTCGAACTCTCCGCCCAAGGCCGCGGCCCGCTCCGCGAGGTTGCCCAGGCCGCTGCGCCGTCCGCCGTCCGGCATCCCGCAGCCGTCGTCGGCGACGCGCAGCACGAGATAGCCGTCGGTGGTCGCCACGTCCACGTCGGCCCGTGAGGCCTTCGCGTGCCGCGCCACGTTGGACAAGGCTTCGCGGGTTACCGCCAGGGCGTGTTCGACGGCCTGGTCCGAGACCTCGAAGTCGACCGGACCGGTGAACCGCACCGCCGGGCTGAAGCCCAGCACTTCCGCCGAGTCCTGGCACACCTGCAACACCTGTGACCGCAGTCCGGGCACTTCGTCGCCTGTCGCGTGCTCGGACAGCGCGAAGATGGTCGAGCGGATCACCTTGATGGTGTCGTCCAACTCGGACACGGCCTTGTTGACCCGGTCTCGCACCGACTGCTTCTCAGTGATCTTCAGCACCGACTGCAGGGTCATGCCGGTGGCGAACAGTCGCTGGATGGCCAGGTCGTGCAGGTCGCGGCCGATGCGGTCCCGATCGGAGTACAGGGCCAGCAGGTCGGCGTCGGAACGGCGATCGGCCAGCTCCAGCGCCACGGCGGCCTGCCCGCCGACTTCGGTCAGCATGCGGACCACACCGGCGTCGAACGGCAGGGCCCCGAACCGCTTGGCCGCGACCAGGACGCCGCGGACCTTGCCGGCCGTGCCCAGCGGCGCGATGTAGGCGGGCCCGAGACCCAGTTCCTTCCACAGCGGCCGGTCATCCCACTCCCCCGCCGCGACCGCCTGCCCGGAGGCTTCGGTGAACACCCGGCCGATGTCGGAGTCGGCGATGGAAGCGGAGGAACCACAAGCCCGTTCCTCTCCCATCCCAGCGGCCACTTGGACTGTCAACCGCTCGCCCCCGGAGTCCGGAAGCGATACCAGCATCAGGTCGGCCCCAGCCAGGCCGCGGACCCGCTCGACAAGGACAGCCAGCACGTCGTGGCTGTCGGCGCCGGAGAGCAGGCCGCGGGTCAGCTCGGCGGTGACCTCCATGCGCCGCTGGCGCCGCTGCGCCTCGTCGTACAGACGTGCGTTGTCGATGGCGACACCGGCAGCCGCCGCCAGGGTGGTCAGCAGCGTCTCGTCGTCGGCGTCGAACAAAGCGCCGCCGCGCTTCTCGGTCAGGTACAGGTTGCCGTAGACCTTGTCCCGGACCCGGATCGGAACACCGAGGAAAGCCCGCATCGGCGGGTGGTTGTCGGGGAACCCGAACGAGGACTCGTGAGCGGCGATGTCCGGCAGCCGCAAAGGCACCGGATGCCGGATGAGCTGGCCGAGCAGCCCCATCCCGGTCGGGTAGGGCCCGATGGCGTCGATCTCCTGCTGGCTCAGCCCGACGGTGACGAAGCGCTCCAGGCGCTCTCCGCCGCTGTCGATGACCCCCAGGGCCCCGTACCGAGCCTCCACCAACTCAGTGGCGGTGCCGATGATGGTGCTGAGCACCTGGTCCAGGTCCAGCCCGCCGGAGACGGCCAGCACGCCCTGCAGCAGCTGCTGGACCCGGTCGCGGGTGGCCCGGATCTGCGTCACCCGGGAGATCAACTCGTCGAGCAAGTCGTCGAACCGCAGTTGCGGCAGCAGAGAACTCTTGGGCTCGCTCGACTCCCGATCGGCCATCCCCGGACCGTCCTTCCCCACAGTGCGCGAGCCGATAGCCCGCATCGGCTTGCTTGTCATGGCCAGACTAGTGCGGCCACAGCCGCCGGGAAACAGAGGAGCTCAGGTGTGGAACAGGGTCCAAAGACCCTTTCGGAGGACTCGCAGCTCTGAGGACGATCGAGCCATGGCCGTGGAACTGAGTATGGAACACTTCAGCGAAGTCGAGGCTTTGGCCCTGGCCTCGACGGTCCCGGTCGGGCGAATCGTCCACAGCCGCTACGCTCTGCCGGCGGTCTTCGTCGTGAACTTCAAGCTCGACGGCCGTGACGTGGTGCTCCGGACCCGCAAGGGCCCGTTGTCGGGCGCCGGGGTTCATCAGGGTCGTGGCCGAGCGCATCACCGGCCGCCGCATTCCGCACGGCGCCGACGGAGCCGGAGAGGACTGACCGCCGCCGGCATGAAGCCGGCGATGCACCGCAGGCCGGGAACCCGGTACTGAAGCCCCGGCACCGCACCCCACCACCGAGGCAGTGGAGGACACCCATGACCCGCCCCGTCGTCGTCGGCATCGACGACATCGAACACAGCGGCAGTGCCATCGCGACGGCAGCACGAGAAGCCCGGTTGCGCGGCGCACCGCTCTGGCTCGCCCACGCCTACCACTGGCTGCCGCCGGCGACCGTCGGCCTCACGCCCGGCAACGACAGCCCCGAGGGCGCGGTGCGCGACGCCGCCACCGAACTGCTGGCCCGGGCCCTCACCGCGGTTCACGCCGCGCACCCGGACCTGGACGTCCACACCTTCGCGCTGAGCGGGCAGCCCGGGCCGTGCCTGGCCGACCTGGCCGAAGATGCCGCGCTGCTGGTGGTCGGCAGCCGGGGCCGCGGCGGCTTCGCCGGGATGCTGCTGGGCTCGGCCGCACTGAGCGCCGTCGTGCACGCACGCTGCCCGGTGCTCGTCGTCCGCGGCGAGCCGGCCGCCGGCCCCGCCGTGACCCAGCGGGTCCTGGTCGGCGTCGACGTCCTCGCCCCGACCACCGGCGCGGACGTGCTCGGCTTCGCGTTCGAGGAGGCCGCCCTGCACGGCTACGGCGTGCTCGGCCTCAACGCCTGGCAGGACCCCGGCTACCTGTACCCGGTCGCCCTCGGCAGCTTTCCTCGTCCGCAGCTGACCGAGCTGAACAGCGAGCACCGCCGGTGCCTGGACTCCTTGGTGGCGCCGTGGCGGACCAAGCATCCGGACACCGACGTCTCGACGCAGGTCCTCACCGGTGTGCCCAGCCGGGTGCTGGTGGACTCCAGCCGTCTGGCCGACCTTCTGGTGCTGGGCGCGCAGCGGAACTCCGACGGCGACGGAGTCCGACTCGGCGGCCTGGCGCACGCCGTGCTGCACCACGCGCACTGTCCGGTCGTCATCGTGCCCGAGTAAGCACGCTGCCATTGACGTCCGCGGTACCACGACGACGCCGCGGGACCCCGGCCTTGCGGGGTCCCGCGGCGTCACCAGCGGTATCGGCTACATCAGCGGCTGCCCCGGGCTCGGATTCTCGGCCAGCGCGGCGATGGTGTCCGGGACGTGGAGCTTGCGGCGGGAGACCTCGGTCAGGCCGGTGACGGCCAGCGTGGCCACGCCGATCCCGAGGAACGCCAGCCCCAGGCCGGTGACCAGGTAGGTGACCTCCCAGGCCTGGTAGGCGCCCATCAGGGAGCCGCGCAGCGACTCGCCCATGAAGGCGGTCTGCTTCTGGCCGGCCAGCTTGGTGTCGTTCGGGGCGGCCATGGCCGCGGCGGAGACCTGCGAGTAGGTCTTGCCGCCGGTGGCCTCCTTGATGTGCGTCTCGATCATGTCGGCGTAGGCCTTGGCCTGACCGCCGGTGGTGACCTGCTGTCCGGCGTAGGCGGCCTGGGCGGCCGGCAGGCTCGCCGAGCCCTTGGCCGGGAAGCTGATCAGCTGCTCGGAGAGCTGGCTGCGGACCTCGTGCTGCCCGTGCACACCCTCGTAGATCATGACCGGGCCGGCGGCGATCAGCGCCACACCGGTCAGGGACGCGATGCCGGTGGCCAGGCCGCGGGGGGTGATGTTCATGGTGTCCTCCGATTGGACGTTCGCTGGGTTTCTTCGATGTCTGGTTGCGGTGCCACCGAAAGAGTCCTGCGACCGCGCCGCCGCCGAACCGGCCATGCGGCGCCTTTTCCACCGGGCCGAAAGTCCCGTTCGAACCGGGCCGTGCGCCGCTGCCGGGCCGGAACGCCCCGGACGATGCTGGCGGTGTGGCCGCCGACCGGCCATCTCGGCAGGCGAGGAGTAGCCATGAGCGCACCACAGGACGCAGCTCGGTTTCCCGGAAATACCACGCTGACCTTCCTGGGCGGCGCCGGCACCGTCACCGGAAGCAAGTACCTCGTCCGCACCACGCGCTCCTCCGTGCTCGTGGACTGCGGACTGTTCCAGGGGCTGGGCAAGCTGCGGCGGCGCAACTGGGAGCCGCTGCCGGTCGCGGCGTCCGACATCGACGCGGTGGTGGTGACGCACGCCCACCTGGACCACTGCGGCTACCTGCCCCGGTTGGTCAGGGACGGTTTCACCGGCCGGGTGTACGCCACGCCGGAGACCATCCGGCTGGCCGGGATCGTGCTCCGCGACTCCGCGCATCTGCAGGAGGAGGACGCCGAGCACGCCAACCAGCACGGCTGGAGCAAGCACGAGCCGGCGCTGCCGCTGTACGACACCAAGGACGTCGAACGCTGCCTGGAGTACTTCGCCGAGCTCGACTTCGACACCACGGCCCGCATCGCCGACGGCGTCCAGGCCCGCCTGCGCAACGCCGGCCACATCCTCGGCTCGGCCTGGGCCGAGCTGACCCTGGAGGGGCCGGACGGCGCGTCGCAGCCCTCGACGATCGTCTTCTCCGGCGACTTGGGACGCCCGCGCCATCCGCTGCTGCGGCCGCCGGCACCGTTCCAGGGCGCCGACACCCTGGTCCTGGAGTCGACCTACGGCGACCGCCGCCACGACGACGCCGGTTCCGCGGCGCGGTTCGAGGACGCCGTCGACTCCACGCTCAGACACGGCGGAACGGTGCTCATCCCGGCCTTCGCCGTGGACCGCACCGAGATGATCCTGCACGAGCTGGCCGGCCTGGCCCGGCGCGGTGTGCTGCGCGACGTCCCGATCTACGTCGACAGCCCGATGGCCCTGTCCGCGCTCGACGTCTACGCCCAGGCCCTGAAGGACCGCCGTCCCCAGTTCCTGCCGACCGTCACCGACAACGGCCTCGCCGAGCTGAATCCGCCGGGTCTGCGCCTGGCCCGGACCCAGGAGGAGTCCCGCCGCATCGACGTCCACAACGGCCCGCAGATCGTGATCTCCGCCTCGGGCATGGCCACCGGCGGCCGGATCCTGCACCACCTGGAGACGATGCTGCCGAACCCGCGGACCACCGTGCTGATCGTCGGGTTCGCCGCCGCCGGCACCCGGGCCCGCGACCTGACCGAAGGCGCCACAGCGCTGAAGATCCACGGCCGCTACGTCCCGGTCCGCGCGCGCATCGTGCAGCTGTCCGGCCTGTCGGCCCACGCCGACTACCCCGAAGTCCTGGAATGGCTCGGCACCGTGCCGGCCCCGAACACCACCTACCTGGTCCACGGCGAGCCGACAGCCGCCGAGTTCCTGCGCGAGCGCATCACCGAACGCCTGCGGTGGACGACCGTCGTCCCCCGCCCGGGAGAAAAGGTCCTGTTGCCATGACCATCCACGCCCCCATCCACGCCCCCCGAAGCGGGGGCGCTGATCTCGGCGCCGTCGACTGCTACTGGCGTGCCGCGAACTACCTGTCCGCCGGCCAGATCTATCTGCGGGACAACGCCCTGCTGCACCGCGGCCTGGAGCCGTCCGACATCAAGCCCAGGCTGCTGGGCCACTGGGGCACCAGCCCCGGCCTGTCCTTCGTCCACGCGCATCTCAACCGCCTGATCACACAGAACGGCCTGGACCTGATCACCGTCTTGGGCCCCGGCCACGGCGGTCCGGCCGCGCTGGCCTGCTCGTGGTTGGACGGCACCTACACCGACCACTACCCGGACGTCACCCGCGACGAGGCCGGCATGACCAAGCTGTTCGCGGCCTTCTCCGCGCCCGGCGGCGTCCCCAGCCACATCGCCGCGAACGTCCCCGGCTCGATCCACGAGGGCGGCGAGCTCGGGTACAGCCTGGCCCACGCTTTCGGTGCCGCCTTCGACAACCCGGATTTGATCGTGGCCTGCGTCGTCGGCGACGGCGAGGCCGAGACCGGCCCGCTGGCCACCTCCTGGCAGAGCATCAGGTTCCTGAACCCGGCCACTGACGGCGCGGTCCTGCCGATCCTGCACCTGAACGGCTACAAGATCGCCAACCCGACCGTGCTGGACCGGATCCCGCGCGAACAGCTCGACGGCCTGCTGGCCGCCCACGGCTGGGACCCCCGCTGGGTGTTCGGCGACGACCCGCACACGATGCACCACAAGATGGCCGAGGCTCTGGACTCCGCGCTGGCCTCCATCCGCCTCATCCAAAGCACCAAACGGAACCCGAAAGCCGCCCACGACGGCGTCCCGCCCTGGCCGGTCATCATCCTGCACACGCCCAAGGGCTGGACCGGCCCGCACACCGTGGACGGCGTGCAGATCGAGGGCACCTTCCGCTCGCACCAGGTACCGCTGGCCGAAGTCCGGGAGAACCCGAAGCACCGGCACATGCTGGTCGACTGGATGAAGTCCTACCGGCCCGACGAACTGTTCGACCACTTCGGCCGCCCCAAGCCCGACGTCCTGACCTGCGTCCCGGACGGCGAGGCACGTATCGGTGCCAACCGGCACGCCAACGGCGGCATCCTGACCCGCTCGCTGGACCTGCCGCAGACCGCGCCCTACGCGGCGCCGGTCGCCAAGCCCGGCGAGACGCTGCACGAACCGACCCGGGTGCTCGGCACCTGGCTGCGCGATGTCATCGCCGCCGACGCCGCGCACCGCACCTTCCGGCTGTTCGGCCCCGACGAGACCGCCTCCAACCACCTCGACCCGGTCTTCGAGGTCACCAACCGGACCTGGATGCTGCCCACCAAGCCCGGCGACGACCACCTGGCCCCCGACGGCCGGGTCATGGAAGTGCTGTCCGAGCACCTGTGCCAGGGCTGGCTGGAGGGCTACCTGCTCACCGGCCGGCACGGACTGTTCTCCTGCTACGAGGCCTTCATCCACATCATCGACTCGATGCTGAACCAGCATGTGAAGTGGCTCAAAACCGCGCGGGCACTGCCCTGGCGCGCGCCGGTGCCGTCGCTGAACTACCTGCTCACCTCGCACGTGTGGCGCCAGGACCACAACGGCTTCTCCCACCAGGACCCCGGATTCCTGGACCACGTCGCGAACAAGACCGCTGATGTGGTCCGGCTGTACCTGCCGCCGGATGCCAACACCCTGCTGTCGGTCGCAGAGCACTGTCTGACCAGCCGGGACCTGGTCAACGTCATCGTCGCCGGGAAGAACCCGAGCCCGGACTGGCTGACGCCGGAGGAGGCGGAGCTGCACTGCGCCCGCGGTCTGGGCATCTGGGAGTGGGCCGGGACCGAGGACGACCTGGCCACCGAACCGGACGTGGTGCTGGCCTGCGCCGGCGACGTACCGACCCTGGAGGTCCTGGCCGCCTCGCAGCTGCTGCGCGAGCACCTGCCCGGACTACGGATCCGCGTGGTGAACGTCGTGGACCTGATGCGCCTGCAGCCCGAATCCGAGCATCCGCACGGCCTGCCCGACGCCCAGTTCGACGCGATCTTCACCGTCGACAAGCCGGTCATCTTCGCCTTCCACGGCTACCCCTCGCTGATCCACCGCCTGGCCTATCGCCGCCACGGCCACGAGAACCTGCACGTGCGCGGCTACAAGGAGCAGGGCACCACCACCACGCCCTTCGACATGCTGGTCCGCAACGACATGGACCGCTTCCAACTGGTCTGCGACGTCATCGACCGGGTGCCGCGGCTGGCGCCCAAGGCCGCGTCGGTCCGGCAGGCCATGACCGACGCCCGCGCCCGGCACCGGGGCTGGATCGTCGAGCACGGCGAGGACATGCCGGAGATCCGGGAATGGAAGTGGACGGCATGACCGGCACGCTACCCACGGCCCAGCCACCCGCCCTGGCGAAAGAAGCCGTCCACGCGTTGCTCACCGACGGCACCACGGTGTCCCTCCGTCCGACGACGCCGAAGGATCTCGACGGCTTGAACGCGATGTTCGCCGCGCTGTCCCCGGAGAGCCTGCGCATGCGGTTCTTCGCCTCCGGCAGCGCCGCCGGACGCAGCGCCGCGCAGCGGCTGTGCGATCCGCATCCGGACCGGATCGCGCTGGTGGTCGTGGCGCACCACGGCCAGGACGAGGAGATCATCGGCGAGGGCGAGGCCTGGCGGCTGCGGGCGGACGCCGACGCCGCCGAGGTCGGCTTCACCGTCGCCGAGGGCCACCGCGGCCTCGGCATCGGCACCCTGCTGCTGGAACACCTCGCCGGCGCCGCACGGACAGCGGGCATCCGGACCTTCGTGGCCGAGACGTTGTCGGAGAACCTGGCCATGAAGCGGGTCATCGCCTCCGCGGGACTGCACCACAGTGCGACCTTCGAGCACGGCGGCACCGTCTTCCACGAGATCGACCTCACCGAGGACGACGCGTATCTGGAGGTCGTCGCCGACCGCGAGTTCGCGGCGAGCGCCGCGTCGCTGGAACCGTTGTTCCGGCCGCGCGCGGTGGCCGTGGTCGGCGCCGGACGCAACCCGGGCGGAGTCGGGCGCGCGATCCTGGACCATCTGCTGGCCGCGGGGTTCGACCGGCCGCTGTTCGTGGTGAACCCGCACGCCGACCAGATCGCCGGCGTGCCCTGCGCGCACACGGTCGACCTGCTGCCGGACCGGATCGACCTGGCGATCCTGGCCGTTCCGGCGGACGGCCTGGTCGAGGCGGCGATCGCGTGCGGCCGCCACGGGATCAGGGCCCTGACCGCCGTCACCTCCTCGGTCCCGGCATCGGTGCGCACCACGCTGAAGGCGGTCTGCCGCCGCTACGGCATGCGGCTGGTGGGCCCGAACGGCCTGGGCATCGCCTCGTTCGGCACGGGCATCTCGATGGACGCCACCTTCGGCCCGCACACCCCGCTGGGCGGCACGGCCGGCATCGGGGTGCAGTCCGGCGGCGTGGGCATCGCGATCCTGGATCACCTGTCCCGATTGGGAATCGGCGCCGGCTCCTTCGCCTCGCTCGGCGACAAGGCCGACGTCTCCGGCAACGACCTGCTCGCCTGGTGGTCGGCCGATCCGGCCACCGAGTTGGTGCTGCTGCACCTGGAGTCCTTCGGCAACCCCCGCAAGTTCGCCCGCTACGCCCGGCGCGTGGCACGGTCCAAGCCGGTGCTGGCCGTCGCGGCCGGACGCTCCGCAGCCGGGTCCCGGGCCGCGGCCTCCCATACCGCCGCGGCCGTCACCCCCGGCATCACGCGCGAGGCGCTGTACCGGCAGGCCGGTGTGGTCGCGACGCGCTCGGTCGCCGAGCTGATCGAGGCCGCCGCGCTGCTGCGGACCGGCCGACTGCCGACCGGGCGCCGGGTCGCGGTGGTGTCCAACGCCGGCGGCACCGGGGTACTGGCCGCGGACTCCTGCGCCGAGGCCGGGCTCACCGTCCCGGAGTTCAGTACCGCGCTGCGCGAACGTCTCAGCGCCCTGCTCGGTCCGGCCGCGTCCTGCGCGAACCCGGTCGATGCCGGGGCCGGGGCGGACGCCGCCGCGCTGCGCGGCGCGGTGGAGACCGTGGCCGTCTCCGGCGAGGTCGACGCCGTGCTCCTGCTGCTGGTGCCGACGGCGCTGGCGGAACTGCCGCCGACGCTCGCGGTCGAGGCCCGGACCGGTCCGCTGCCCGTGGTCGCGGTCCTGGTGGACCAAGCCGCCGGGGTCGAGACCGTGATGGGCGCCGACGGACGGTTCATGCCGTGCTACGGCGACGCCGAGACCGCTGTCCGGGCCCTGAGCCACGCGTGCGACTACGCGGAATGGCTGCGCAGACCGGGTGGCGAGGTTCCGCGGCTGCCGGATGCCCGCTCGCAGGACGCGGCACGTCTGATCTCGCTGTTCCTGGCCGCGCACCCCGAGGGCGGCTGGCTGCCGCCGGACCGCGCCGCCGATCTGCTGGCCTGCTATGGCATCCGCTGCGCGCGCCTGGTGCTGGCCGCCGACGAACAGACCGCTCTCACCGCGGCGGACGTGTGGGACGGTCCAGTCGCGCTGAAGGCGTACTGGCCCGAGCTGGTCCACAAGAGCGACGTCGGCGGCGTGCTGCTGGGCCTGTCCGGTCCCGATGAGGTCCGTGCCGGCTGGCGCCGGCTGCACGACAAGTTCGGCGAGAGGCTCTCGGGGGTGGTGGTGCAGGAGATGGCGGCCGACGGTGTGGAGCTGCTGGCCGGCGTCGACAGCGACGCGATCTTCGGCCCGCTGGTGGCCTTCGGCATCGGCGGCACCGTCACCGACCTGGCCGCCGACCGCGCCTACCGGTTGGCCCCGCTGACCGGCGCGGACGCCGACGAGCTCGTGCACGCCACCCGGGCCGCGCGCATGCTGGCCGGCTATCGCGGACGGCCCGGCGGCGACATCGGCCAGGTCCGCGACGTGCTGTCCCGGCTGGCGCTGCTGGCCGCCGAGCAGACCTGCGTGGCCGAGGCCGAGATCAACCCCTTGATCGCCACCCCGGACGGCGTCACAGCGGCGGACTTCCGCATCCGGGTGGAGCCCCGTACCCCCACCGACCCCTACCTGCGCCGCCTTCGCTGAGGCGAAGCAGTGGCGCCGAGCGCAACATAAGGAGACATCATGAAGCGCACCATCGTCGTCGGCTACGACCAGAGCCCGTCCGGCGACCGCGCCCTGGCCCAGGCCGGACGCGAAGCCGCCTGGCGCGACGCGGCGGTCACCGTGGTCACCGGCTACCACGCGGTCGCCGTCGTGTCGCCGATGGGCTACATGCCGGTGGACTACCAGACCACGGTCAAGAACATCGCCGGCAAGATCGCCGGCGACGGCGTGCAGTGGCTGCGGAACCGCTACCCCGGGATGCCGGTGGACTCGGCGGTCATCGCCGGCCCGACCGCCGAGGCGCTGGCCGAGGCGTCCCGGGACGCGGACCTGCTGGTGCTCGGCAACCGCGGCCGCGGCGGGTTCGCCGGCCTGCTGCTCGGCTCGGTGTCGATGCGCACCCTGACCCTGGCCTCGTGTCCGACGATGATCGTGCGCGGCAAGCCCCGGGAGCCGGCCGACTCGGTCGTGCTCGCGCTCGACATCGAGGACGCCGCCGACGAGGTCGTGGAGTTCGCCTTCGCCGAGGCCGCCGCGCGCGGCGCCCGACTGCGCGCGGTCAACGTCTGGGACCTGGACTGGAACGGCTCCGCCGATCCGGACTCCGCCGACGACCTCGACACCGCCAAGGCCCAGGCCGTGACCGACATCCGCAAGACGATGGAGGCCCGGCTGAACCACTGGCGGACGAAGTACCCTGCCGTCCGCCTCACCGTCGAGGTCGCGGACGGCACCCCGAGCGCGGTGCTGACCGGCCGCACCGAGGACGCCGACCTGATCGTCGTCGGCGCGCACCGCCGCGGCGACGGCCACCTCGGCATGCGGCCCGGACCGATCGCGCAGACCCTGCTGCACCACGCCGACTGCCCGGTGGCGGTCGTCCCGCGGTGACGAAGCCGCGCCGAAGCGGGCATCTCCCTGACCGGCACCGAGGTCAAGGAGGTGACCCGCTCCGCGACCGCGCTCAGGAGTCGGCCGACGGCGATCGCCGACGCCGTGGTGCCGTACCGCGAACCGCCTCAGCCGGCGGGCGCGGACGCCTCTCGCCGCGCCGCGTCGCGCCGGGCGATCACCGCGGCCCAGGCCGTCACCGCGAGACCGACCACCGCGGCGGCCAGGATCGCCGCGCCCTCACCGGGCTTCAGCAGCCCCGCGCGCTCGCCGATGGTGACCGCCGCCACCGGCACTCCCAGCTGCGCTCCGGCCAGAACCGCCAGCGGCAGCGGCTGGCCCAGCAGCCGGGCCGCGGCGTGCACCGCGACCGTGGCCGCCGCCAGGGCGCCGGCCAGACCGATCAGGCGAGGGTGCCGGACGAGGTCGTCGAGCTGCAGCGACGCACCGAGCCAGACGAAGAACACCGGTCCGAGGAACCCGTCGGCGACCGCGAACAGCTGGCGGGCCAGGCGGCGCGGCTCGCCCTGGGCCGCCAGGATCAGACCGGCCGCGAACCCCGCGAGCATGACCGAGACGCCCACCGCTTCGGCCAGACCGGCCAGACCGAACAGGATGATCAGCTGCTCGCGCAGCTCCAGCCCGAGATTCCGGCGCCGGCTCAACCGGTGCAACCGGCGCTGCCAGCCCCGCCTGCGAGCCTGGCGCACGATCAGGAACACCACCAGGCTGGCACCGGCCACCGCCAGCACCCCGAGCGCGGCGTGCCCGGCCCGGGACGGCTGCTCGGCCAGCGGCAGCAGCACGATCGCCGCGGTGTCCGCCACCGCGACCTGGGCGATCATCACCAACGCCGGTGTCGAGGACAGTCCGGCGTCCTGGACCACCGGGAGCACCAGCGCGGCCGAGCTCGACGCGAGCAGCACCGCGTACATCCAGCCGTGCCCCGTCCCGGCCAGCGCGGCGATGCCCAGCCCCGCCGGGACCGCCAGCGCCCCGGTGAAGGCCGCCAGCGCCGCGCCGCGCCCCAGCGCCGGGCGCAGCCGAGCCGACCGGACCGGAACGTGACTGCCCGCGACCAGCATGATCAGGGCGAACCCGGCCTGCGACAGGAACACCAGCACCGGCTCGCTCGGATCCACCCACCCGAACCCCGTGCGGCCGACGACCACCCCGGCCAGGATCTCGCCGACGGCGACCGGGACGGCTCCGTGGCGCACGGCGGCCAGCAGCGGGCCGACCAGGCCGACGGCCAGCACCAGCGCGAGCACGGCCAGGCTCACCTGTTCCTCCTTCGCCGAGGCGTCCTTCCCACAGTGAACACCTCCGGCGCGGACAGTGGTGCGGCGGGGGGCTCACCGGGGCGACGCGGGCTGAGACCGTCCGCCTCTGGCATGACAGGTCCTTCGGCCGTGGCGGCGCCCCCCGGTCACCGGTCATCGTGGGAGAAGCAGGCCGGGCGACCGAGCCGGCCGACGATCATTCTGTGAGACGCCATGACCACCGTCATCGCCCAGGAAATGTGGCGAAACGAACGCGACGTCCTGCACGACCTGGCTGTGTTCGTGACCGAGCACGGCCCCGACGCCGACCATCCCCTGCCGCTGCTGCACTGGTACGTCGGTCCCTCGCACACGGTGCACGCGGAGATCCACTCCCTGGACCGCGAGAACGGCGGCGGCCATCGTGACCCCACGGCGGTCCTCGCCGCGTACGCCGACGCCCTCCACGCCGACGTCATGGAACTCCCGAACCCGGACCACGTCCTGTTCGTGGCCCGCGGCCGGCTCGGTCCGCGGGGTGATGACGGATCCGGGCGCACGCACGCGGTGATCAGGGCCCGGATCCCCGTCGTGGACGACAGCAAGGTCGGCGGGTGCGCCTTCCTGCCTTGAGCCGGTCACGGGCGAAGGTCCCGCCGGCTCCGGGGAACCGGCGCCATCGGCCCCTGGACATCCGGGTCGTTCGCCCCTGGAGCACACGCTCCCGCCGCGATCGACTGGAGATGCGGGGAGTGGTCCAGGTACGAGAGCGTCCGGAGCCAGGAGGTGCGGGCCCATGAGAGTCCTGTTGACGGAGTCCGCTCCGGGAGCGGCCGACCAAGCCGAACAGCGGCTCCGGGAAGCCGGCTACGACATCTCCTTCTGCCACCCCGACCACCGCGCGGACGAAGACGGATGCGTCGTGCTGCGAGGGATCGGGCACTGCCCGCTGCGCACCGATGCCGACATCGGCGCGGTGATCGACGCACGTTCCCCGGACGCGCCGGCCCTCCCGACCGCACGTGAGTTCGGTGCCTGCTGTGCGCTGCGCAACCATCTGCCGCTGATCGTGACCGGGCCGGCGGACACCGAACGCTTCCCCTGGATCGACGCCGCGGCGGTCTGCACCACCGATGAGCTGGTCGGCACCTGTGAGCAACTGACCCGGCCGGTCGAGGCGGCGGTGCGCCGGGACGCCGAGCGGGTGGCGCGCGAAGCGTTGCGGGCCAACGGCTACCACGGCGACATCGACGTCGCGGTCACCCACGCCGCGGCGTCGACGGCGGTGTTCGTGTACGTCCTGGGCTCGTCCGACGACATCGCCAGGGCCGAGGCCGCCGGCATGGTCCGCCGGGCCCTGCGCGGCCGCAGGGACCTCGAGGAAACCGTGACCGTCGTGATGGTGCCGGAGGTGTGAGCGATGGAACTCATCCGCCGGATCGCCGACGCCCTGCGGTACGGCCGGGACGGTCACAGCGACCCGGCCGCCCAGCTCACCACCGCCCGCTGGCGGCAGCGGGCGATGCTGGCGGACCTGCTCCGCGACCTGGACGAACTGGCCGATGAGCGGGCCTACGTCGACACCGAGATCGCCCGGAGCCGCACCACCGTCGCCCGGCTGGAAAGCGACGCCGCGGCCGCTGACGCCGACGGCTCCGCCGACGTCGCCCGTGAACTCCGCGAGGAGCGGCTGCAGGCCCACGCCTTCCTCACCGAACTCCTCGATGTCCGTCAGGCGATGGACACCGAGCAGACCCGGCTGCTCCGTCTCCGCAAGCGCCTCGAAGAGCACGTCGCGCAGGCGGAGGCACTGGCCGGCCGCCTCGGCACGGGAGGCCCCGACGACGTCCGGGCCCTGGTCCACCAGGTCGTCGACGACACGGCCGGACTGGCAGGCGACGAGCAGGACCGTCTCGAAGCCGGCTTCTGAAGCCGGCTTCAGAAGCCGACCGCGAGAGCCGGCCCACAGGGTCCAACGGCCCGGTCGGCACCGGGACCTCAAGCCCTGGCCCGGACCACCGACCGCGACAAGCGTGAAAGGTAGGCACAGACCACTCCCACCGTGGAGGTCCTCATGAACACCACCGTCGCCGTCGGGTACGACCGCACCCGCCCGGGCGAGCACGCGCTCGGCGTCGCCGCCCGCGAAGCCGCCCGCCGCAGCGGATCCCTGCTCGTCATCTCCGCCTACCACTGGCTCACCCCGCCCGAGCCGCACAGCATGACCCCCGCCGACACCGAAGCCACCGCACGCAAAGCCGCCGAGGAAATCGCCCAATACGGCGCCGGCCGCGTCCGCGAACGCCACCCCGACCTGCCCGTCGAAGCCCGCGCCGTCGCCGGCTACGCCGGCAAAGTACTCGCCGCCGCCAGCCACGAAGCCGACCTGCTGGTGGTCGGCAACCGCGGCACCGGCGGCTTCCACGGCCTCATGCTCGGCTCCACCTCCATGCGCACCCTGGCCGAAGCCTGCTGCCCCGTCATCGTGGCCCGCGGCGACACCGACGACACCCACGACCGGATCATCGCCGCCGTCGACATCGACACCGACTGCGACACCATCCTCGCCTTCGCCTTCGAAGAAGCCTCACGCCGCGGAGCCGGCCTGACCGTCACCCACGTATGGGACGAACCCTGGATCGTCGCCTACGGCCAACAAGACCCCGGCATCGCCGACGACGTCGCCCGCATCGAACGCGAACGCGACGACCGCCTGGCCGGCCTCGTCCAGGCCGCCCAGGCCAAACAACCCGACGTCCACGCCTTCCACCAACTCGCCATCGGCTCAGCCTCCGCCCTGCTGGTCGAGGCATCCCACCGAGCAGACCTCCTGGTCACCGGCGCACGCCGACACGGCGAAGGACGCCACGGCATGCTCATCGGACCAGTCACACAAACACTGCTGCAACACGCCGAATGCCCCGTCGCCGTGGTACCCCAGTGATTTCCGGGCCGGGCTGAACGTCCCGGCCGGGCACGGGCCGTCGGTCCCGCGGTGAGGTGACCTCGGGCCCTCCCGGCCACGGCCCCGGCCCGGCGATGCTTCGAACAAGGGCTCTGATGCCCGGCCGACACAGGATTCCAGGAGGCGAGTGTCATGACCGTTCCTTCGCTGGGCACCCTCGTCCCAGCACCGCGCCGCAGGCGGTGGCAGCTCCCGACGCGACGCGGCCGGGAACGGGCAGCCCTGCGGGCCCGGAGCCTGAACCTGGCCTCGGCCGGCACCACGGTGCCGCTGACCATGGCGGAGAACGACCCGATGCTGCTGCGCCTGGCCGTGGAGGACCTGTGCTGGCACATGGCGGTCGACGACCTGGACCGGCGCAGACCGCGCCGCGGCGATCGTGCCGGGCGGGACGCCTGGCTGGCCGAACAGGCCCACCTGGAGGACGAGCGCAGACGGCTCGCCGCCATGCTGACCGAGACGATCAGCGCGCTCTAGCCGGTCACGGGGCGCGCAGGGCCTTTCGGCCCGACGCCCCCGGGCCCCACGGCACTACGGCCCGGATCGGAGTCGCAGGAGTCTGGGTGTCGGAGGAAGTCCGCTAGGAAGTCCGCATCCGACCCATGGAGGTTCCAGTCATGAAGGCGCTCGTCTACGGCGGCCCCGGCAAGAAGGTATGGACTGACAAGGCCGATCCGGCCATCGCAGACCCGCGCGACGCGATCATCCGCGTCGACGCGGTCACCATCTGCGGCACCGACCTGCACATCCTCAAGGGCGACGTGCCCGAGACGCAGCCGGGCACCGTCCTGGGCCATGAGGCCGTCGGCACCGTCGTCGAGGTCGGATCCGGCGTCAGCACGCTGACCCCGGGCGACCGGGTCCTGGCCTCGTGCATCTCTGCCTGCGGCACCTGCCGCTTCTGCCGGGCCGGCGCCTACGGCCAGTGCCTGGCCGGCGGCGGCTGGATCCTCGGCCACACCACCGACGGCGTGCAGGCCGAGTACGCCCGGCTGCCGTTCGCCGACCTGTCCACGTACAAGCTCTCGGACACCATCAGCGACGAGTCCGCGGTGCTGCTCGCGGACATCCTGCCGACCTCCTACGAGGTCGGCGTCCTCAACGGACACGTCCGGCCCGGCGACACCGTCGTCGTGGTCGGCGCCGGACCCATCGGCCTGGCCGCCATCCTCACCGCGCGGCTGTTCTCCCCCTCGCACATCATCGCGATCGACAAGGCCGCCTCCCGCTTGCAGGCCGCCAAGCACTTCGGCGCCTCTTCCACGATTCAGCCCGACCAGGACCCGGCCGAGGTGGTGCGGGCCCTGACCGGCGGCCTGGGCGCGGACGTCGTCATCGAGGCGGTGGGCGTCCCGGAGACCTTCGAGCTGTGCACCACGCTGGTCCGCCCCGGCGGCCACGTCGCGAACATCGGCGTGCACGGCAAGCCCGCGACCCTGCACCTGGAAGACCTGTGGATCAAGAACGTCACGATCACCACCGGGCTGGTCGACACCTTCTCCACGCCGACACTGCTGCGGATGCTGGAGGCCGGGCAGCTCGACGTCGGCCCCATGGTCACCCACCGCTTCGCCCTCGATGATTTCGAACAGGCCTACCAGGTCTTCGCCGACGCCGCGGACACCGGCGCGCTCAAGGTGGTCCTGAGCCGGAGCTGACCGAGAGCTGCCTGGTTCGCCGCTCGAAGCTTCCCGTCAAGCTCATCATCGATGACTGCCGCGTCGGCCTCGGCGCAGCGTCGGCCCATTATCAGCGCCGGCACCCCCGACGCGAGGAGCACACCATGCGATCCGAAGAAGACACCAGGTCGGCGCGGACCCGTGGCATCGAGGTCCGCCCGCTGCCGACGGCCCGTCGGCTGGCGATCGGCGCCGATCGGGCGGGCCGTCACCGGTCCACCATGCACTACCTGATGACGGCCGACGTGACAGCCGCGCGCAGGCTGATGGCGATGTCGCCGGAGACGTTGTCCCTCACCGGCTTCGTCACAGCGTCCGTGGCACGGGCCGCGGCCGAGCATCCCACGGTGCACGCCTACCGGGACTGGCGCGGACGGCTGATCGTGCATCGCCACGTCGACGTCATGGTCCCGGTCCAGGATGAACGGGGGTCCCGTACCGTGTTCCACGTCGTCCGCGACGCCGACGCGCGCGACGTCACGCGGATATCCACGGAACTGCTCGCCGCCGAAACCTCATCCGTCTCAGGGGTCTTCGAGCGCTTCCCCCTGCTCGCCAGGATCCCCGGCCTCGTCCGCACTGTGTACACGGTCTTGGACCGCTCGGTGCGGCTGCGCCAGCGGATGGGCACGGTGATGGTCACCACCACCGGTATGCACGACGTCGGCGAGGCGTTCGGCGTTCCGGCGTCCACGCTGATGCCCCTGCACGTGGTGATCGGCAGCGTCAGCGACCGCCCGCACCAGACGGGCAACGTCATCGAACGGCACGACATCCTCAACCTGACCCTGGTCTTCGACCACGGCCTGGTGGGCGAAGCGGAGGCGGCGCGTTTCGCCACACGGCTGTGCTCCGCCATCGAACGCGCGGAGGTCCTCCACCCCCTGCGGACCAGGAAGCCTTGGCGGCAGGCAATAGTGCTGCCCCAGCCACAAAGAGCGTCACAGACGGCGTCGGCGAACGGCGCCCACGACCGCTGACGACGTACCCCAATCGCTCCGCTGAGCCGGCAGGCGACCGCGGTTGTCTCCAGATGTCTCCTCGGCTACGGCTCGGCCCAGTACCGGGGCACGACCACGACCGGGCACGGCGCCCGGTACAGCAGATGCCGGCTCACCGAGCCCAGCTCGGGGACCGGCGGCACCGTGCGGCCGCGCGTGCCGACGACGAGCAGCGACTCGGCCTGCCCGATCTCCGTCAGCACCTCGCGCGGGCGTCCGTGGACCACCAGGGTCCGCACCCGCACGTCGGGGTACTTCTCACACCAGCCGGCCAACGACTCGGCCACCATGCGCTCGGCCCCCGCGCGCACCGACATGGCGTCGAAGTCGATCGGAAGCACCCCGCCCGGGTTGCGCGGCCCGGGCCTGGACCAGGCGTGAACGACGGCGAGACGACGACCGCGCAGGTCCGCCTCGGCGAAGGCGAAGCCCACCGCGGCCCGGGAAGGCGGCGAGCCGTCGACGCCGACGGCGATCGAGCCGTTCGGAGTGCCGCGGCCGGCGGTCACCAGAACCGGGCATGACGCGCGCAGGGCCAAGCCGCCGGCGACCGTCTCGACCAGTGCCCGGGCCGGCGCGCGCAGGCCGCATCCGCCGATGACCACGAGTTCGGCGTCGCCCGACGCCTGAACCAGCACCGGCTGTGCGAACCCTCTGGCCACCTCCCCGGTCACGGTGAGCTCTGGATGTGCGGCCGAGGCCTGCCTCATCGCCCGGGTGACCCAGCGCCCCGGCGCGTCGGGCAACGGCCCGGCGTCCGTGCTCGCGGCCGTGGCGAAGGGGTCGGCATGGACCACGTGCAGCGGGCACCGGCGCAGCGCCGCCTCGGCCGCCGCCGCGTCGAGGGCGACGAGGCTGTCGTCGGTCTCGTCGACTCCGACGACCACGCGGTGACCGGTGCCGGTCATGTCGCGTGCTCCCGGAGCGGGCGCTCGACCGCGGCGAACGCCGGCCAGGACATCGAGTCCCCGGCAGCGGCCCCGGACTGCACGGCCAGGACCAGGTATGCCATCACTTCGTCGAGACGATGTTCGTCCATGTATCCAGGACATGTCCTGGATACATGGACGAACAGGGCCGATGGTCCCGTTTCGACGGCGGTGCCGCCGCCGGGGCCCGAGGCGCCGCGCGATCAGGGCGCCTTGCCGAGCAGGGTGGCGCGTCCGGCCTCCAGCCGCGCGGCCGGGACCCGGTAGGGCGAGCAGGAGACATAGTCCAACCCGGCCTCGTCGAAGTACCGGATCGACTCCGGGTCGCCTCCGTGTTCGCCGCACACGCCGAGCCCCAGGTCGGGCTTCACCGCGCGGCCCGCCACCGCCGCCGTGCGGACCAGCTGCCCCACCACCGGGTCGATGGTCTGGAAGGGGGACGTCTGGAACACCGCGCGGTCCAGGTACGCGGGGAAGAACGAGGCCTCGACGTCGTCGCGGGAGAAGCCCCAGGTCGTCTGGGTCAGATCGTTGGTGCCGAAGGAGAAGAAGTCGGCGGCCTCGGCGATCTGACCGGCGGTGAGCGCCGCGCGCGGCAGCTCGATCATGGTGCCGATCGGGCAGGGCACGGTGACGCCGGTGGCCGCGGCGACCTCGGCCAGGACCTGCTCGACCTCCAGCCGGACGATGCGCAGCTCGCGGGCGTCGCCCACGAGCGGGACCATGATCTCCGGCCGCGGGTCGAATCCGTCCGCGCGCAACGCCGCCGCCGCCTCGGCCAGGGCCCGCACCTGCATCGCGAACAGGCCCGGGACGGTCAGGCCGAGACGGACGCCGCGCAGGCCGAGCATCGGGTTCTGCTCGTGCATCCGGCGCACCGCTTCGAGCACGTGGGTGTCGTGCACCCAGGACGGATCGTGGCCGTCGGCGATCGCGACCTTCACCGACAGCTCGGTGAGGTCCGGGAGGAACTCGTGCAGCGGGGGGTCGATCAGCCGGACCGTCACCGGCAGGCCGTCCATCGCCCGAAGGATCCCGGTGAAGTCCGTACGTTGCAGCGGCAGCAGCGCATCCAGCGCCTCCCGCCGTCCGGTCGGGGTGTCGGCCAGGATCAGGGCCTCGACCAGCGGGCGCCGCTCGCCCAGGAACATGTGCTCGGTGCGGCACAGGCCGATGCCGGCCGCGCCGAAGCGCCGCGCCTGCTCGGCGTCGGCGACCGTGTCGGCATTGGCCAGGACGCCCAGGCGGCGGCAGTCGTCGGCCCACCCGAGGATCCTGTCCACGGCCGGCACCGAGGCGTCCTCGGTGCCGGATCCGTCGTCCGGCGTCCCCTGGAAGTGCCGGACCAGCGGCGAGGCGATCAACGGGACCTCGCCGGCGTAGACGTGCCCGCTCGTGCCGTCGATCGAGATGTACTCGCCGTCGTGCACGACGGTGCCGTCGGCGGTGGTGAACCGCTTGTGGTCGACGTCGACGGTGAGCTCCTCGGCGCCGCAGACACACGGCCGGCCCAGACCGCGCGCGACGACGGCCGCGTGCGAGGTCTTGCCGCCCTGGCTGGTCAGGATGCCGGCCGCGGCCAGCATCCCCGGCAGGTCCTCGGGCCGGGTCTGCGGGCGCACCAGGATCACCGTCTCGCCGCGGGCGTTGCGGCTCGCGGCCGCGTGGGCGTCGAACACCACGCGTCCGACAGCGGCGCCGGGGGACGCGGCCACACCGGTCGCGAGCCGTGCCGGCAGGGCCCGGTCGTCGAACCGCGGGAACAGCAGCTGCGCCAGACGGTCGCCGGTGACGCGCAGCACCGCCTCCTCGCGCGTGATGTGTCCCTCGTCGACGAGATCGGCGGCGATCCGGAACGCCGCCGCCGCGCTGCGCTGCCCGACGCGGGTCTGCAGCATCCACAGCTTCCCGCGCTCGACGGTGAACTCGATGTCGCACATGTCGCGGTAGTGGTTCTCCAGCGCGCGGAGGTTGTCGCACAGCTCGGCGAAGGACTTCGGGTCCAACCGCTCCAACTCCTGCAGCGCCACCGCGTTGCGGACGCCGGCGACGATGTCCTCGCCGACCGCGTGCCGCAGGTAGTCGCCGTACACACCGGGGGCGCCGGTGGCGGGATCGCGCGTGAACGCCACGCCGGTCCCGGAGTCCGTGCCGAGGTTGCCGAAGACCATCAGGCAGACGTTGACCGCGGTACCTAGGTCGTCGGGGATGTGTTCGCGCTTGCGATAGACCCGGGCGCGTTCGCCGTCCCAGGACCCGAACACCGCACGGATGGCCAGATCCAGCTGTCGCCGCGGATCCTGCGGGAACGGACGTCCGGTCTCCTCCTCGACGATGTTCAGGTAGACCCGGCTCAGAGAACGAAGATGCTCGGTCGTCAGACTGTCGCGCCAGTCGCCGGCGGCGTCCCGGTACTCCTGGAAGACCGCCTCGAACGGCTCCTCGTCCATACCCAGGACGGTCAGGGCGAAAGAGCGGACGAACCTGGCGTAGCTCTCCCAGGCGAAGCGCTCGTCGCCCGACCAGACGGCGAGCCGTTCGACGCTCTGATCGTTGAGCCCGACGTTCAAGACGGTGTCCATCATGCCCGGCATCGAGCGCTTCGCTCCGGAGCGGACCGCGACGAGCACCGGGCGGTCGGCGTCGAAGCGCTCGCGGACTTCGTCCTCGAACTGCTTCCAGGCGTCGGTCACCTGGTCCTGGAGGCTCGCCGGTTCGGCTCCGGTCTCCAGGAAGACGCGGCACGCCTCGGTGGTGACGGTGAACCCCGGCGGGACGTCCAGCCCCATCCGCGTCATCTCCGCCAGCCCGGCGCCCTTGCCGCCGAGCAACTCGGCCATGCCCCGGCCGCCTTCGGCGAATCTGTACACGTATTTGTCCATCACCAGCTCCTCGCTGCGTCGGGCTCGATCGGCCCACGAAAACTCACCCTCAGCGTCGTCCGCGCGACAGGACCCTGGCAGAGGCCAACGGAGGGGCGGGAAGCGGGACTTTCGACCCTGACCCCGGGCACCCGACGCGGCGTTCAGCCTTCGGGGACGATGATCACCGGGCAGTGCGCGTGGTGCAGCACGGTGTGCGCCAGCGCGCCGACCCGCATGCCCGGCTGTTCCCCGGTGCGCGCGAGGCCGCCGATGACGAGCGCGTCGACGAGCCGGGTGGAGTCGACGAGCATGCGGCTGGGCGTCCCGGGGAACGCCTGGCACGAGACGCGGACGTTCGGATACTTCTCCTGCCACGGCTCAAGCGCCGCCGCGAGCAGGTTCACGCGGTTGACCCGGACAGCGTCGATGATCTCGTCCGCGAACCCGCTGTCGGCGACGTACAGCGGCGACGGGTCGTCCCAGACGTGGAGGGCGAAGACCTCCGCGTTCCGGAGCGCCGCCTCGGCGAACGCGAACTCCAGGATCCCGGCACCGGCACCCGGACGGTCGACGTCGATGCCGGCCATGATCCGGCCGGTGGCCGGCGACCCGGCGCCGCGGGCGACCATGACCGGGCAGGTCGCGAGGTCCAGCACACGCAGCGCCACCGAGCCCAGCAGCTGGCCGACGAACCCGCCGCGGCCGCGTCCCCCGACCACCACGAGCGAGGCGTCACGTCCCTGGCCGGCGAGCGCCCCGGCCGGGTCGCCGCCGGCCGACACGGTGTGCACGGTCAGGCCGGGATTCTCCGCACGCAGTCGGACGGCGGCCTTGTCCAGCATGGCCTGGGACGCGGCGGCGACGGCCGCCTCCGCCGCGATCCCCGGCGGCAGGCCGAAGGTCCCCGGCGGGATCCACTGATAGGCGTGGACCAGGCGCAGCGTCGCGTCTCTGGCGACGGCTTCCCGGACGGCGCAGCTCACGGCGTACGTGCTGTGCTCGGTGTCGTCGAATCCGACGATGACGGGCTGGCTCACAGCGGTCTCCTCCTCGAAGGGCTGGTCGGTGGTGGGTGCCGGAGCCAGCCTCGTGGCGTCCGGCCGGCCCGGACAGTGCCCTTGGACCCGCCGTGCGCGGGTCCCGAGGCCCTACGGCCCAGCGCGACCGGTCGCCACGCTGATCTCGTGGAGACCGACCTGAAGGAGACGACCGCGATGATGTACCAGTACGGACACCACGGCATCGGAGCCTGGGGCTTCCTGATGACCCTCGGCATGCTGGCCTTCTGGGCGCTCCTGATCGCCGTCGGGGTGACGCTCTACCGCCTGAGCTCCGCCCACGCGCACCTGCCCACCGCACCCCCGCCAGACCAGGACGCCGAGCAGGTCTTGGCCCGGCGCTTCGCCGCCGGCGAGATCGACGAGAAGGAGTACACCGCGCGGCTGACCGTGCTGCACGGGCAGCCTCCGCAGCAACCGGGCGGGTCCTGATCCGGGCACAACCGAGCGGGCACGGCGGGAGGACGTCACTGTGGTCTCACCCGGCCGCCCGCCGCGTCGTTCCACACACGGCACTGGCGGCCGGTGGTTCGCGTGGACAAGGGCGAGGTCAAGGGCGAGGTCAAGGGCTAAGGGCTAAAGGCGCCTCCGGCGGCAATGCCACGTAGCTTAGTTTGATCTTGTTGCTGTGGCTGGGTGGTGCCGGATGGTGGGTGGGGTGTGGTGGCGGGTGCCG